>WGEY01000017.1 GCA_015492495.1 Deltaproteobacteria bacterium
ACCTAACTCCTTGACTATCTGTGCAGCTTGTGAGAAGTTCTCTATCGTGGCTCTCTGGGCCATAGGGGTACCTCCTTATAGTTGGTATAGTTGGACCGCTATAAATGGTACCCCTTCCTCTTTACTGACACAAGATAAGATACATTACCCCCCGCGATCCTGTGTTGACACCATTTGCAGAACCGTATTATCTTACTTTGAAGCCGTATTGCGGGGTAAGCATGATCACGCAAAGACTGTTAAGCCTCTCGGGACTCGGTGTCTTCATCCTCATCGCGTGGCTCCTGTCGGAGGACCGCCGGAGGATAAACGTGCGGCTTGTTTTATGGGGGATCGCCCTGCAGTTCTTCTTCGCCATAGTGATACTTAAGACCGCGCCAGGCCGCTACGTATTCGACATCGCGCGCATCGCGATGACAAAGGTCCTGAACTTCACGGACATAGGGGCCTCGTTCCTCTTCGGCAACCTCACCAGCGACCCGGCCATGGGGGCCATGGTGGCGTTCAAGGTGCTGCCCACCATAATATTCGTGGCCTCTATCATGGGTGTCCTCTACTATTATGGGGTGATCCAGGCCGTTGTAAGGGGGATGGCGTGGATAATGAGGCGTACCATGAAGGCCTCGGGGGCCGAGGCGTTCATGGCCGCGGCGTTCGTCTTCATGGGCATAGAGGCGGTAACGGCCATAAAGCAGTACATACGCCGGATGACGCGGAGCGAGCTGTTCACCCTAATGACAGGCTTCATGGCCACCATAGCCGGCAGCGTGATGGCTGCATACGTGAGCTTCGGCGCAAGCGCGGGCCACCTCCTTTCTGCCTCGATCATGAGCGCGCCCGCGGCACTCGTCATATCGAAGATAATGATCCCTGAAAGAGATACGCCGCTTACCGCGGAAGAGGGGCGGGCCGAGCTCAAGAGCGGCGATGTAAACGTCATTGACGCCGCGGCGAACGGGGCTGTTGAAGGACTCAAGCTTGCGGTGACCATAGGGGCCATACTACTGGCCTTTGTCTCGATCATAGGGATGCTGGACTCCTTACTCGCCTACTTCAACACATCCTTCGAGGGCATAACCGGCTATGCCTTCGCACCGGTGGCCTTCGTCATGGGAGTACCCTATGATGACTGTATCGAGGTGGGCAAGCTCCTCGGCATCAAGGTCGTCTTCAACGAGTTCATCTCCTACCAGAAGCTCAAGCACTACGTGGATGCAGGGGCCTTGAGCCCGCGCTCGGTGACCATCGCCACGTATGCGCTCTGCAGTTTCGCAAACTTCGGAAGCCTTGCGATACTCATAGGGGGCATAGGCGGAATAGCCCCTGACAGGAAAAAAGAGGTCGTCTCACTGGGGATCCGGGCCCTTGTCGCAGGCTCCATGGCGGGCTTCATGACGGCCACCATAGCAGGGATACTGCTCTGAAGGTCTCATCGATCTTACCATTACAGGCGGTATGCGGAACGCCTGGACGCATGCACCCGGCCGACGGCGGCCTTGACACCCTACAAGGGTAGGCGTATGATTTGAACTCCCTGCAGCAAGCTGCGGGAAATGCCTGCCTCTGCGGGCCGCCGCACGCAGACAGGCGCTCGCGATGCATGTTCAGGGCCGTAACGGCGAGGTAAAAGCCCGTTTCGGCCCGTTCAATGGGAAACTTCTAAAAAGAGGTTTTTTTTCTACAGATTCGCAGCCGGGGTAAAAGATGCGCTCAAAAGGTATCTTCAGCTCACAAAAGGGGCCTGACACAGGCCCGTTCAGGACCGGGCTTACGCTCATCCTGCCCGTCATCCTCCTTGTAATCACCTTCGGTACCGGACCGGACCCCGCACACAAGAGACCTCCTGCTCTATCCTTCTCCACGGAAGGGCTCAGGCAGGGAGGTGTCGCACGCGTGGAGCTGCGCACGGACCAATGGGTCCGGTCGGTGAAAGGCAGGTTCCTTGAAAAAGAGGTGTTCTTCTTTGAATCCGGCGGCGATGGGAAAAGGACCTTCCGCACCCTCGTCGGAACGGACCTTTCCACAAGGCCCGGCCTGCATATATTCGAGGTGATGCTGGATGGTGAAAACGGCTCCGGAAGAAGGCACTTCTATTCCGTGGTGGTGACCGAAGGAGGCTACGAGGTGGAAAGGCTCACATTGCCCGAGGCCATGGTAAAGCCCGGCGCCGGCGTGCTCAAGCGCATAGAGATGGAGAAGAAGACGGTTGAAAGGGTCGTAAACAACCCGTCGAAGGAGAGATTCTGGAGCGGACCGTTCATCATGCCTGTGGACGGCAGGATCACGAGCGGCTTCGGGCTCAAGAGGATACTCAACGGCAGGCCGGGATCGGTTCACAGCGGACTCGACATAAGGGCGCCGGTTGGAAAAGAGGTCCTTGCGTCCAACAGGGCGAGGGTGGCCCTTACAGGCGAACTCTACTTCACCGGGAAGACGGTCATACTGGACCACGGGCTGGGGCTCTTTACGCTCTACTGCCATCTTTCGGAGATAAGGGTCGAGGAAGGCGATGTCGTGGACAAGGCATCGGTCATAGGGCTTGCCGGCTCCACCGGCCGTACGACCGGACCGCACCTCCACTGGGGCGTATACCTTAACGGCTCGAGGGTCAACCCGGCCGATCTCGTGACTGTCACAGAGGCCGCCGAACGCGACACCGGAGCCGTGGTGACGGGCGCTGCGTCAGGATAAGGCCGATCGCTTCCACATTCATCTCGGGGTCGCCGCGTGCAAGGCTGGTGACACCCGCTGGAGGGGGCTTCTAAGAACCGCCGTGTATCACCTTGCGGAGTGTTCCATTATCTGGTATAAGATAGCAGGGAGGCACACTATGGTATTCGACCACATCGAGGAGAAGGAGGCCGTAAAGAAGGCGGCCTTGATTGAAAGGAACGGCATCGCCTTTTACACGCTCATGGCCGAGAAGATCACGGATGAACGCATAAGGCCGGTACTGAAAAGACTCGCGAGCGACGAGAAAAGGCACCTCAAGGTCATAGAAGAGAAGTTCTTCGAAGAAGCAGGCTTCGGAGACGTGATCGACGAGGAGGAGCTCGAGATAGAGAAGTATGTCGAAAGGCTCGGCACACCGGACATCTTCACCAGGAGGATAAACATCGAAAAACTCGTAAGCGCCATAGACGAGCCCAGAAAGGCGCTCATCCTGGCCATGAACACGGAAAGGCACTCCGTGGAGTTCTTCGAAAGCATGGCCGGCAAGGCTGCCACCGAGGACGGAAAAAAGATGTACAGGGAGCTTGCAGAGGAAGAGAGAGAGCACGTAAGGCACATAGAGGATCTCCTGAGGCTGGTTTGACGGAGACCCGCGGTGCCCCGCCGAACTGCGGCTTTAAAGGGCGTTCTCGCACCATCCTGCCGAAGGCCACCTTTCACCTTCCCCCAGCCGCACAAGCAACAAGCGTGCGTCACCAGCAAGGGTGTGGAATGCACATGCCGTGTATCCGGAGTCACGGCGCGCGACCGTGGCGGCCGGTCCCGAACGCACAAAATCATGCGACAAAGGCCGAACCGCACAAACATTACATATCGAAACTTTTTTTACACACCTTTAATAAAATGCTTGATTTAATCCGCCGAAATCATTATATTTGAAAATGCATAAAGAGCCCCATCACCGCGGTTCGCCGCATGAACGGGGTATGTCGACCCGATCGAGACTTCCTTGCATCCAAACTTCCCGGCAGTCCATGCCGCCGGGAGCTTCAAACGGGGTTCATTTCGTACCGATCATTGTATGTTGCTATAGAAGTTAATCTCGTCTATTCCTGTGGGCAAAAAATATACGGAGGTTTGACAATGGGCCTGATGCAACGTTTGTTGAAGTCTAACGGAACAGCCGGTGACCTTCAAGATCAAGATCTCATATACCAGCCTGAAACAACGTACTCGGGGACGGAAATCCCTCCGGTCAAATTCGACCTTCCCAAGGAAATAAACTCCATATGCCCCGAGTGCATGGAGATCATCAAGGCCACATTATACCCCGAGGGCGGCAAGGTCTGGATAAAGAAGACATGCAAGGAACATGGAGACTTCAAGGACATCTTCTACGGTGACGTAAACCTCTACTACAGGAGCGAGTCCCTCTGGTTCGGTGACGGCAGGGGCATAGAGGATCCGCCGATAAAGAACGCGACCGTATGCCCGAAGCAGTGCGGCCTGTGCAACATGCACACGAGCCACAGCGGGCTGCCCATAATGGACCTCACGAACAGGTGCAACCTGACCTGCCCGGTGTGTTTCGCCAACGCAAACGCCGCAGGCTACCTCTACGAGCCGTCATTCGACGAGGTCGTAAAGATGCTCGAAACAATAGCCAACCAGCGTCCGGTCCAGGCCAACATGGTGCAGTTCTCAGGCGGAGAGCCCACGGTAAGGCCCGACTTCCTGGACATAGTCAGGAAGGCGCGGGAGATGGACTTCTACTACATCCAGGTCAACACAAACGGCATCAAGATGGCCGACTTCGAGTTCGCCCAGGCATGCAAGGAGGCCGGTGTAGACAACCTCTACCTGCAGTTCGACGGTGTGAGCGACGATATCTACAAGAAGACCCGTTCCACTCCGCTCTTTGAGTACAAGATGAAGACCATCGAGAACTGCAGAAAGCTCAAGATGGACGTGATCCTCGTCGTAACCCTCGTCAAGACTTACAACGACCACCAGGTCGGCGACATTGTGAACTTCGCCATCCAGAACAACGACGTTGTAAGCGGCATAGCTTTCCAGCCTGTCTCCTTTGTGGGGCGCTTCAGCCAGAGCCACAGGCTCGAGAGGAGGTACACTCTGGCCGACCTCGCGCTGGATATCGAAAGGCAGACCGGCTACATAAAGGCGATGAGGGACTGGTTCCCCATATCCGTCACGCAGGCCTTCTCGAGGCTTGCGACATCGCTGAGCGGAAAACCCCGCTACACGCCGACACTCCATCCCCACTGCTCGCAGGGGACCTACCTCTACCTGGACAGGGCCGACGGCAGCGTAAAGCCGATCAGCTCGTTCATAGACATGGACGACTTCCTGAGGGAGCTCATCAGCCTCTCGAAGGAGATAAAGCCATCGAGGTTCGGCCTGCTGTCAAAGGTCAAGATACTCTACAGGCTCAAAAAGTACTACCATGCAGACAGGGCGCCCAAGGGCTTGACCTTCGAGAGGTTCCTCCAGAGCCTCGAGGGGTACCAGGACAGGAGCCTCAGGCGTATCTACATCGACGAAGAGTCGGGCAAGGATCGCCATTACGATCACGTCTTCATAGCGGGCATGCACTTCATGGACGCCTACAACTTCAGCGAGGAGAGGGTAAGGAGGTGCGTGGTCCACTACACGGATCCGAGCGGAAAGCTCTACCCCTTCTGCGCATACAACGGCGCCCCGGTGTACCGCAAGAGGGTGGAGAACCGCTACAAGCTCTCGCCCGAGGAGCTTAAAGAAAAGATTGTCTCCGAGGGAAGGCCCAAGGAGCTCGAGATGATCGCAAAGAAGATGGGGATATAGAACACCTGCGCAATACAGAAGAAGGAGACCTACGCCCCTTGAGGCATGCCGCCCCAAGGGGTGTTTTTTTAAACACTTTCACCCGGGTATCATCTTAAGGAGCACACTCCTTGTCCTTGGCCCGTCGAACTCGGCAAGGTATATCCCCTGCCATGTGCCGAGGACAGGCCTGCCGCCTTCGATGATAACCGTTTCGGATGCGCCGAAGAGGGACGACTTTATGTGGCCGTCCGAGTTCCCCTCTGCGTGGCGGTAATCCGGATCGTTACGGTCTATGAGCTTAGATGTCTTAGTGGTGATGTCCCGCATCACCGAGGGGTCTGCGTTCTCATTTATGGTAATGCCCGCTGTGGTATGGGGGCAGTATATTACTACTATGCCGTCGCTCATGCCGCTCTCCAGAACGGCCTTCCTCACCTCCCCGGTGATATCCACGAATTCACACCGCCGGCTGGTGCGTACGCTCAGACGTACCATGGACGTGCCTCCCGGATCCCTGTCCGCATAAAGCAGCCGGACCCTTTCTACGACACAATATAAAACATCACAACAAAACGCGCAACCATAAACTGCAAGAACGGCATCTCATCGACATCGGTATGCCACTCCTCAATGATCGAAACATGCCGCACGGCATGGGACTATCCCGTAAGTGAAACTACTTGGAGATCCCCGTACAAGCCGCCGCACCGGAAGCAAAAAGGTGTTGAAATGAGAGAACAGATCTGTTGAAATAAAAAAGAGCTGTTTTCACGCCGTAAGGCCGCGCTCGGGGCTCTCCACATATACCGCCCGGAGCCGCGACGGCTGACCGGTGCCTGTCACCGGAACGGAGGCATGAACAAGGTTCATAACCTGTACCGACTCTTCCGCACGGCATAAAACCCTTTCTTTCCGTATTGACTATGGAGATGGCTTCTGAGAGATCCATAAGGTTTTCAGATATCCGGGGCCTGTTTCCCGAGGATCAATGGGATGTTGGGTACCTATCAAAGGAACAGCTCAAGATATGCGCCTACTCCCCGATCAAGGCAAAGGCCCAGGAGTACGGCGCCGACTACACGAACAACATCCACTTCTTCTCCATCGTCAACTCGATTGTCCTTGTAAGGCATTCCCCGGATTCCTGGGATTACACCCTCTACAGGGAGGCGCATGAGATCCTCGTAAGAAGCGGACTCAGGGACTGGCTTCCCATCTACACCAACTTCAAGGAGGCCGCGATCCTCGCGGGGCTCGGGGTAAGGGCCAAGAACTCCCTTGTCTACAGTTACAGGTTCGGCTTCGACATGAAGATATGCGTGGTGGGATTCTTCGACGAAATCGTGGATCCACCCGTGCCCGAACGGGTGGAGCTCGGGTATTGGGAGATGTGCGACGGCTGCTCGGATTGCCGGCTGGCGTGTCCGGTCGGGGCGATCCACAACGAAAAGGAGCCCTTCTGGCTCGACAGCAGCAAGTGCGACGACTTCATAGGCTTCGGCGATCATCCGAGGATACCTTCTATCAAAAAGTTCTGGCACAAGTATGTGCACCCGGAGGTGCCGCAGGAGGAGGTGGACAGGATGAAGAGCTGCATGGACCTCGAAAGGCAGCTCTCCTTTGACGCCAACGGCTATACGCTGGATCCGCAGACCGGGGTGCTCAAGGACGGCAAACCGGTCCCTGTTCCGTTCTGCAGGGAATGCCAGGTGCAACCGCGCTGCAGCAAGTGGAACGGTGAATACCCCTATGACGCCGAATGAACCAACAGGCGGTCTTACCAACCTCAACCGCCGTCCAGGATCCTCTCCAACTCCTTTCTCATCTCATCGCGGTGAGTGCCGGCCCAGTAGATCCTTCTGCACACCGGACACCGGGAAAAGGCCTCCTGGGTGGAGTACACGTAGGGAGGAACCTCTTCTTTTACCTCTTCCTTTTCCACATCCTCGAGAATTACGTTGCACCTCACACACCTCGTAAGAAACCTGGCTTCATCCACCCCCAAGACGGATACAACCTCCCTCAGCTGCTCCCTGAAGCGGTCGCTCTCTATGAAGATGTGGTTCTCCCTCACCCACCTTCTCTTCACAAGGAGCGTGTCGCGGGTGAGTATGATACGACCTTCCCTTCTGGCCCTCTCCACTATCTCCTCGTCGTCTATGGCCTTCTCATAGGCCACATCAAAGCCCAGTATCCTCAGCCACAAAGCGAGCCTTCCGAGCATGGAGTCGGCAAAAAGCTTCGGCCGACCCACGCTACAACCCCCGTCCTCCGCGACACCGCTCATTTATCCACCTCGACACACCGTCTTTGATACGCTACACCCAGCCGAACAGCGGGCAGAGCACCATGAGCCCGAAGAGTATGATGAAGAACCCGCCTATGTCGAACAGTATGCCCTTCCTCACCATCGTCAGGATCGGGACCATGCCGGAGCCGTAGACTATGGCGTTCGGAGGGGTTGAAACAGGCAGCATGAAGCCGAAGCTCGCGCCGAGACACGCCCCGAGGGCAGGAGGAAGCGGTGAGACCCCCATGCCCTGCGCCACCGCAATGACCACGGGGATCACCATGTTGGCTGATGCCGTGTTGGAGGTGGTCTCGCTGAGTACTATGCCGAAGAATATCGAAACGGCCGTAATGCTCCACAGCCCGGTGGCGCCGCTGAGTCCTGTAAGGCCGTGGCCCAAGGCCTCGGCAAGGCCGGTCGAGAACATGAGTCTTCCCAGGCTCAATCCGCCGCCGAAGAGCAGTATGGTCCCCCAGTCTATCCGGGCCGCCCTCTTCCAGGTCATGGTAAAGGACCTGTCCTTGACCGAAACCGGAAGGACAAAGAGAAAGGTCGCCGCAAGGAGGGCCACGACCCCGGCATTGAGCCTGGTGGAGAGAAACCTCGCCGCCTCGTGTTCCTTGCCCGCCACAAGCCCGACAAGGCTCGGAAGGATCCACAGGCTCACCGCCAAGCCGAAGGCAAAGGCGGTGTTCACCTCGCCCATCTTCCACCTGCCGAGCCCGGCCCTGGAGCGCTCCACGTACTCCCTGACCCCTGAAAGCTCACCCTTCGTGCGCCTGTCGAAGTAACCGAGGAGCAGGAAGAGGTATCCGAACATCACACAGGTTATCGGCAAGGCGAAGCTCATCCATTCGAAGAAGGTTATCCTGACCCCCGCAAGTGTATCTATCATTCCTATGCCTATGAGGTTTGGCGGTGTGCCTATGGGGGTGGCTATACCCCCTACCGATGCGCCGTAGGCTATCATGAGCATCATCGCCGTTGCGTAGCGGTTGTGCCTGAACCGCCCCACGCCAGATTCCCCGCCTATGTCACGCATGGTACGGAGTATACCCATCCCTATGGGAAGCATCATGGCCGTGGCCGCGGTATTGCTGATCCACATGGAGGTGCACGCGGAGATGAGCCCGAAGGCAAGGAGCAGCCTCAGGGGGCTTCTTTCAAGAAACCTCACGGAGAGTATGGCAAAGGAAAAACGCCTATCGAGGCCGTGGCATGTTATGGCCTCGGCCAGGATGAAGCTCCCTATGAACAGGAAGACGAGCGGATGGGCGAACGGTGCAAGGACCACCTTGGCAGGCGCAACACCCACGAGCACGCTCAGCACCGCCCCGACAAGGGCCGTTACCGGAAGCGGTACGGCCTCGGTCAGCCAGAACACCAGGACGAACCCTATGACGGCAAGGAGCCTGTGCGCCTCGACCGACAACGATGGAAAGGGTACGAACAGAAGCAGGAAAAACACCAGGGGGCCTAGGAAAAGCCCCGTGGTCTTCCTCCACCGCTCGAAGACCTCTTCGCCGTGGCTCAGGACCTCTTTAGGCTCCATACATTCAAGTCGGCGCCCACGACGCTGCATCCGGCCGGGCAGACGCGCACGCCACGGAACCCTGTTGCATTACCCGAAGAACACACTTGCCAGCTTGTATATCTCCTTGTCCACGGTCTTGGTCTCGCCGGTCGCCTCCTTGAGGGAGACGTCCACGATCCTGTTTCCGTGGAGGGCCACCATCCTTCCGAACTTCCCCTCATGGACAAGCTCCGCGGCCCTTACGCCGTAACGGGTTGCAAGTATCCTGTCGTAGGCCGTGGGGGTGCCTCCCCTCTGCAGGTGCCCGAGCACCACGAAGCGCGTCTCAAACCCGGTCCTCTTCTCCACCTCCTCGGCAAGGAACTCACCGACCCCGCCGAGCCTTGCATGGCCGAAGGCGTCAAGCTCCTTGTCCTTTGTGATCATACCGCCGGCCTCCTTGGGATAGGCACCCTCGGCCGCGACTATGATGCTGAAGTTCTTCCCCCTGTCCTCCCTCTTCTTGACCACGCTGCAGACCTCGTCCACGTCAAACGGCTCCTCCGGGATAAGTATCATGTCGGCGCCCCCGGCAAGCCCCCCGTACGTGGCTATCCAGCCGGCGTGCCTGCCCATGACCTCCACGACCATGACCCGGTGATGAGCCTCGGTGGTCGTATGCAGCCTGTCGAGCGCCTCGGTGACAATACTCACCGCCGTATCGAAGCCGAAGGTGAAGTCAGTCGCCGAAAGGTCGTTGTCAATGGTCTTGGGCACACCCACCGTGTTGACACCCCTCTCGTAGAGCTTGGTAGCCACACCAAGGGTGTCATCCCCGCCTATGGCCACGATACAGTCCAACCGCAGCTTCTTTATGTTGCTTACAAGCCTCTCCGCGTCCTCTTCGGTCTTGAAGGGGTTGGTGCGCGAGGTTCCGAGGATCGTGCCGCCGCGCGGCAAAAGGCCTGATATCGAATCCTTGGTAAGCGGCACGAAGGCAAGGTTCAGGAGGCCCTTCCAGCCGTCCCTTATACCGATGAACCTCAGGTCAAGCTGCTGGCCCCTTCTTACAACGGCCCTGATGACCGCATTGAGCCCCGGACAGTCACCCCCGCCGGTGAGTATGCCTACATTCATCTCAGACCTCCTTATAACAGCAGTTATTGAGACTTTCCGAGCCGATCTCCGTGTGAAGATGCATTGCGAACGCATTCCCCGAAGCAGGCCACGGGGTAAGCGGGTAAAACGTATCGGATGATTTCTTACACGAAGATATCACCCGTGACCACCGTAGGTGGCAGATCGAATGCATCCAAGGAAGCCCTGCGGTGGTGCGCCTTCAAGGAGGGCTGCCATGATCACCCTCCGTACCGTCATCAACAGCGAGCGGGATCCTCACCGTGAAGACGGAACCCTTCCCTGGTTCGCTCTCTACATCTATCGTGCCCCCGAAAGACTCCACGATCTCCTTGCATATGCTGAGCCCCAATCCCACTCCGCCCTGCTCCCTCGTCCTGGCCTTGTCCACCCGGTAGAAACGGTCGAAGACATAGGGAAGGTCTTCCTTGGCTATCCCGACTCCGGTGTCTTTAACCTTAAGTATAGCCGAACCATTGTCTTGTTCAAGGCAAATTTCTACCTTCCCGCCGGGTCTGGTGTATTTTATCGCGTTATCTATGAGGTTGTATATCACCTGGCCGAGCTTTACCGGGTCCGCGGCCACGGTAAGGGGTGTGTTGCGCAGGATATCCAGCTCAACGCCCTTGTTGACGGCCAGCTTCCTGAACTGTTCGAACCGCTCCCCGAGGATCTTGTCGAACCTGACCGTAACCTTCGAGGCGATCTCCCGCTCAACATCGGCCCTCGCCAAGGTGAGGAGGTTTCTTACGATGTAGCTCATCCTGTCTATCTCCTCGAGCACGCTCAGGAGGACCTCCTTGAGCTCGTTCCTGGAGGGGTCTCCCCTGAGCGCGACCTCTATCTCGCCCTTCATTATGGTAAGCGGGGTCTTGAGCTCGTGCGAGGCGTCACCGGTGAACTGCTTTATCTGCTTGAAGGACCTCTCAAGCCGGGCTATCATCTCGTTGAGTGTTGTTGCGAGCCGCCCTATCTCGTCTTCAGGGCCCTTGATGTCTATCCTCTCGTTCAGGCTTTCGGCGCTTATTCTCCTTGCCAGACGCGTTATCTCATCGACGGGCCTCAATGCCTTGCGTGCAAGGAACCAGCCCACGCAACTGGCGATGCCTATGGAGGCGACGATGCCGAACCCGAAGATATACGCCATGTAATGGAATATCTCCTCCATCACCTCGAGCGACGCCCCTACCTGCACAACGGCCACGAGCCCGCGCTCCTTGACGACGACGGGCACGCTGACGACCCTTACCGGATGGATCCCGAACGGCTTGACCGTCTCATAGACGGTCTCTCCCTTAAGGGCCTTGGCATAGACCTCCCTTGATACGGGCAGCTCGAACCCCTCGAGGGTCGAGCTTCTGCCCACTATCTCGCCCTCCGGGTTTAGCACCTGTATATAGTAGTCCCGCGTCCTTATGCCGAAGAACCTCTCAAGCAGTATGTCGAAGTTCGGCGGCAGGAGCAGCTCACCGGGCGGCCTCACTATGGCGTGTGCGGTCAGGCCGGCCACCGAGTGGATCTGGCTGTCCGTGCGGACCATGTAGACCCGCGAGAGGACGTAGAAGAAGCTCAATCCGAAGACAACGAGGCTGACCGTAAGAAGGGATACGTACCACAGGGTGAGTCTTGTGCGGATGGAAAAGGTCATGACAAAAGAGGGGAAGGACCCTTGCAGGTGGTGTGTTTGGCAGATATCATTCGACCCCGCCGAGCTCTGCGAGCCTGTCCAGGTGACTTATGATTATCTCTTTTCTCTTTATATCCAGGATACCCTCCTCCTTTAAGCTCTTGAGCAACCTGATGGAGGTCTCCTGCGTTATGCCGAGAAGCTCGGCGATCTCGAGCCGCGAAAGCATGAGGTTAAGCCTTATACCCTCATCGCACTCCACGCCGTACTCGTTTGCCAGCGAGTACAGAAGATGCGCCAGGTTCTCCCTTGCGTTCATGAGGCCGAGGTTGCTTATACGCTCATACGCGTGGTGCAGCTCCATGCCGAGGGCCACCATGATCTTTCTCGCCACCGACGGTTCCTTGTTGAGTATCTTGAAAAAGTCAGCCTTCTCGATGAAACACAGATCCGAGTCCTCCATTGCGACGGCGCTGTTCTCATACACCCTGCCGTCATAGAAGACCTCGAGCCCTAAAAGGTCTCCGGGGGAGAGTATCTTTATGATCTGCTCCCTTCCGTCCCGAGAGCTCCTTACCAGCTTCACCCTGCCGGTACGTACGATAGAGCCCCCTGCACTCATCCCCCTCCATGATTATGACCTCCTTACGCCTGCGAAAGGAGGTCGTTACAACGTCCTTGAAGACACCGAGCTCGGCCTCGGTGAGGTTCGTGAACAGGGTGTTTTCCTTTATGCGGCACCTGCAGATGCCGCATATCGAATCCCGGACTTTCATACCTGTTGTGTGCATCGAATTACCTGACCGGTTGTTGCATCACGCCGTGGAGATGTGGTCCGGCGGCTGCTTACAACCTTTTTAACATACTTCCTGCATCAGGTACCGTACAGGTTCCGGTACAAAGGGACGGTGAAGACATATTCAGCATTTTTATTATACATCAAAACAGTGGCATCATACAAAAAAGAGGTATCTGAGAAGCATCGTGCCGATATGACTACCAGCGGTCGAAGAGCACCTCCATGGCCTCCCTGAGTGTTGCAACACCCACGACATCCATTGAGTTGCCGCTGTAATCCAGCCCCTTCATGTTGTCCCCGGGCAGAATGCACCTCGTGAAACCCAGCTTTTCGGCCTCTTTTATCCTCGACTCTGTCCGCATCACCGCCCGCACCTCGCCTGCAAGCCCCACCTCCCCGAAGACCACGGTCTTCGGATCGATGGGCCTGTCGAGAAAATTCGATGCCAGCGACGCCACAACCGCGAGGTCAACGGCCGGCTCGTCTATCTTGATGCCGCCCGCCACCTTGACGAAGATGTCATGGTTTACCAGCCCCATACCGGCCTTTTTCTCAAGCACGGCAACCAGAAGGAGCACCTTGTTGTAGTCCACCCCCACGACCGTCCTTCTGGGAACGCCGAAAAGGGAGGGCGCAACAAGGGCCTGGAGCTCGACCAGAAGGGTCCTGGTGCCCTCGAGGCTGGCCAGCACGCAGGAGCCCGACGCGCCTTCGGGCCTCTCGGCAAGGAACACCTCCGACGGGTTCCTGACCCCCTCGAGCCCGGTCTCCTTCATCTCGAAGACCCCTATCTCCATGACAGAGCCGTAGCGGTTCTTCACGGCGCGCAGTATCCGGTATATGTGCATGGACTTGCCCTCGAAGTACAGCACCGTGTCCACCATGTGCTCGAGCACCCTCGGCCCTGCGATCGAGCCGTCCTTTGTCACGTGTCCTACAAGGAAGAGCGGCATGTCCATGGACTTGGCCAGCGTTATGAGCCTCATCGCCGATTCGCGCACCTGACCCACGCTTCCGGCCGATGACTCAAGTGCCCCGGTATGGAGCGTCTGCACCGAGTCCACGACCATGACCTCGGGCTCGAGATCCCTGACCCTTTCCACGATGGACTCGACCGAGGTCTCGGACCACACGAGCAGCCCTTCATTTATGACGCCGAGCCTCTCACCCCTGAGCCTTATCTGGCGCATGGACTCTTCACCCGAAACATAAAGGACCTTGTGTCCCCTGCCCGCGTATCCGCCCAGGGCCTGCAGAAGCAGGGTGGACTTTCCGATGCCCGGATCACCCCCGACGAGCACGCACGAGCCCGGGACCATACCGCCACCGAGCACATGATCCAGCTCCTCCATGCCCGTGGGTATCCTCGCCTCGGCGCCGTCGTCCATGGACGAGATCGGGCTCGGCACGGCCCCGGGATCGAGCACAACGAGTCCCTTACCCCTGCCATCGAGGCGCCTCTCCTCGACGATGGTGTTCCACTCCGTGCAATCCGGGCACCTGCCGAGCCATCTGGATGAAGAATACCCGCAGCTCTGGCAGGTGTATACCGTCCTGGCCCTTGCCATCTCTTCGAGCTAAGTATGGTTTCTATTTGACAAAAAACGGGTATTTGTTAAGATTGAACATGCACCGCGAGTGCGCTCCCCCGCGGCCTGGTGCGGGCTTGGTTTGCGAAGTGAAACCGCAAAATTCCGCATACAGAAGATTCTCCGCAGCCTGACGCGGTGAGCTTAAATACCGAGAAGTCCCTGTGTTTTGAAGCTCCCTGCAGCAAGCTGCAGGGAAACTTCAGATATAAGGAAGTTTGCATTATATTCGCTCGCATTCTCCGCAGCTTGCTTGCGGAGAATACGCTCGCTATGCATTTTCAATATGAAGGCAGACCATACCAACATACTAATTGAACTGAACAGGGCTGTCAAGACACTTCACTTCTACCCCAAGGGACACCCCAACCTCGACAGGGTCCTGAGCCAGTTCTACTCACTCCTTAAGGACGCCACAAAGGAAAACGGCGAGATAAAGTGGAAGATAGACGCAAAGGGCATCTTCGAGGCGGACAAGCCCATAGCGCCTAAACACGCGGCAACTACCGCGCTCGCAAAGCAGCTGTTCCTGAGAAAGGTCAACTCCATAACATTCCTTCCATCCATGACATCCGACGACATAAAGGGTTTCCTCAAGATCCTCACCATGGAGCCGCAGGAGATATTCGCCCAGGGCGGGGCCGTTGCCGTGCTGGCAAGAAACGGCACAACCGGCATACTCCTGAACGAAACCACCTACGAGGAGCTCGTGGAGCTTAAGAAGCGGATGGAAGAGGAGGAGCGGCTGAGAGAGGCCTGCGACGGACAGGAGCACGCAGAGGGCGGGGTGCAGCCGGAAGAGGCGGCTCAACCGGAAAATGAGGCCGAAGCCCGCGAAGAAAGCCCCCCTGAAGCCGAAGAGGAACCAAGCCTTGCAAGCCTGCTCAAACTGCTCGCCAAAGAAACGGATACCATAAGATACAACGACCTTTCCTCCCGCGTAGCGGAAAAGGTCCAGGGGCTCATGGAAGGCGGTCTTTATGACGAAGCGCTGCCGGCGCTCCTCCTCTTCCTGAAGCATACCCTTGCAAGGTACGTCCAGAAAGCAGAGATAAGAAAGAGGGCCTGGGAGTGCCTGGCACCGTTCCTTACGAGGGACCTCATTTTGCACCTCATAAAAAGGATCGGCGAGAGGGATGAGCCGAACCGTCCGGCGATCCAGTACATGCTGTTGAAGGCCGGAGACGAAGCGGTGGGGCTTCTGCTCGACGCCCTCGTCGAAACGACGGAGGCGCACGCCAGACGGCAGATCTTCAACACCCTGGTAAGATTCGGAGAAAGGATAAGGCCGCACATCGAAGATAGGCTCGACCACGGGGAATGGTACGCCGCAAGGCAGATGGTGGCGCTTTTAGGGGAACTGGGCGGAGAGGCATCGCTCGATGCACTCGAGAGGGCCTATGCCATGGACGACGTAAGGGTCAAGAAAGAGGTGCTCAAGAGCCTGGGGCGCATACCGTCGGAACGTTCGTCCCGCATACTCGTATCGGCGATCAGGGACGGCGAGCGGGCCCTCATGGGACAGGCCATAATATCCCTCGGCATGCTCAAGGATTCTTCTTCGGTCGACCTGCTCGGCGAAATAGCCGTAAAGAAGGAGACCTTCTCAGACAACCTCGAACTCAAGAAGGAGGCCGTAAAGGCGCTGGGGATCACCGGTGACAAGAGGGCTGTACCGTACCTGAAGAAGGTCCTCTCCAGGAAGGCATGGTTCGGGAAAGGGGCCAATGAAAACCTCAGGACCCTTGCCGTACTTTCACTGGGCAAGATAGGCGGCCAGGAGGCGCTCGAGGCCGTCAGAGAGGTCTACAGGGACTCCACAGGGAACCTGTACAATATATGCAGAAGGATACTCGAAGGGAGCGGTAAATGACCACGGACAACAGAGAACTGATACTGAGATCTTTAAACGCCGCGCTGCACAGCAAGAAGCTGTACCCGCCGGGGCATCCCTCGGTGGCAGCCCCTGCCAGAAAGGCCTGCCAGCTTCTGTCGAACCACCTTGACGACAGGGGTGAGGTCGGGCTGCTGCTTGTGGAGGAGTCCCTCGTCTTCGACGAAATTCCCGTCGACAACGCCAGGGAGCAGTACGGAGACCTCACGGCCCACCTGGAGAAGAAGCGCATAGAGGCGATAAGGTTCAGGCAGGGGGTCACCGAAGAGGAACTCTCAGGCCTACTGGATATACTTACCATGGAAAGGACCTTCGAGCCGGACGAACTGGAGGAAGAACTGCTGAGAAGGCGTATCACGCGCATCACCATCAGATCGGAGCCCGTGGAGAAGAGGAACATGCTCGAGGTCTACAACGACGCCGTAGGTGTAGTGAAGAACGTCATGAACGACGTCAGGATGGGCAGGATACCGAAGAGCGGCGAGGTAACGGATATAGTGGATGAGATGACCGACCTCGTATTCGCCGATACCAACGCCATGATCGGACTCGCGATGATAAAGAGCTATGACGAGTACCTCTACAACCACTCGGTGAACGTCTCGATACTCGGCATAGCCCTGGGCAGGTTCATGAAGCTTGGAAAACACGAGATCCACATAATAGGCGTGGCGGCCCTGCTGCACGACGTGGGCAAAACCGGTGTTTCCGAGGAGATAATAAAAAAGCCGGGCGGGCTGAGCTCGGAGGAGTGGGAGAAGGTTAAACAGCACCCGGTGCTCGGCTCGCAGATAGTCGAGAGGATGGACGGAATGGAGAAGGACGTCTGCCGCATGATATACGAACACCACGTGCGCTACGACCACTCGGGATACCCCAAGATAGAGCGCTCGATCCACCCCCTGGGCATGATAATAAGCGTGGCCGACGCCTACGACGCCCTCACCACGCTCAGGGTCTACCAGAACCCGCACCAGCCGGTAGATGCCGTAAAGATACTCAAGGACCTTGCGGGCAGGCACTTTGATCCCGCGGTGGTGGATGCCTTTGAAAGGATGATAGGGTTCTACCCGGTGGGCACCATGATAAGGCTCGACACGAACGAGGTCGGCGTTGTCATAAAGGTGAACCACGAGGCCTGCGACATGCCCACGGTCAAGATACTATACGACAGCGACGGCAACCAGCTCGAAGAGCCTTACTCGGTTGACCTCGCGGCCGAAGGGGAAAAGACACGCTCGATCATAGGCGTGGCGGATCCTTTGACGAGGAATATGGACATGGGGGCTTTCTTCCAGCAGGAGGCGGGCTGACCGTGGGTACGTCCTCACATCCGTGAGGTCATGTCTCCATCACACCGAGGGCCTTTATGGCGAGCATCCTCATGGTCCTGTTCCCCTTGACCGCGAAGTAAATCATCGCGTTCTCCGCCCTCTTGTCACCGGATCTGCCGATCACATCGAGCGCTCTTTCCACCACACCATGGTCCTTGCTCCTGAGCATCTGCATCAAGGGACCAAGCAGGCGCTGGTCCCACAGGTTGGCAAGCGCCTCGATGGCCACGCGCACCACGACGGGGCTCTCATCCTTGAGGCTCTCCACGACCGCCGGCAACACGCGCTTGTCGCCAATTCTTCCCAGGGATCTCAGGGCAGCCGCCCTGACATCCTCAACCGGGTCCTTGGTGGCCTTCACAAGGAGGTTCAGTACCCTCTCCCCCCTCAGGCCAGAGACCGCGTATATGGCCCTCAGCTTCTCTATCTTGTCTCCCGACTCGACGAGCTTCTCAAAGGCAGGAAGCCGCAGCCTTATCTCGAGCCTCTCGAGTGCCCCTGCCGCGGCGCTTCTTATATGCTCATCCCTATCCCTAAGTGCCTTAATTAGCACCTGTTTTCTTCTGTCCATAGGGCTAAACTACCAAATACACCTTAAAGTTGCAAGATTTTTGTCCACCCATTCGTCAATGGCCGAAAGCGCCCTCTCGACGGTGAGATGCCGTGTCCTTCTGGTGACTGAACCCTCGATTATTCCGAAGTTCGCGTTCATGGGCTGGAAGTCCCTGCGTCCGGATTCGGATATGTAGGCAAGCAACGCCCCGGTCATGGTCACAGGCGGGGGTGCGACCGTATCCAGCCCGTTCGCCGTCCTAAACGCGTTGATGCCGGCTATTATCCCTGATGCCGCGGACTCACAGTAACCCTCGACCCCGGTGATCTGCCCGGCGAAGAAAACGCCGGGGTCCTCTTTCAACTGGAGCGTCCTCGAAAGCAGCCTTGGCGAATCGATGTAGCTGTTCCTGTGTATGCTGCCGTAACGGGCGAACCGCACTGCCCCGAGCCCAGGAATAAGGGAAAAAACCCTCTTCTGCTCGGGATGGGTAAGCCTTGTCTGAAAGCCGACCATGCTGTACAGGGTCTCCTCCCTGTTCTCGCACCTGAGCTGCACCACCGCGTGGGGGCGTACGCCGGTACGCGGATCTGTGAAGCCCACCGGCCTGAGCGGGCCGTAGGCGAGGGTCTCAGGTCCCCTCTCGGCAAGTGTTTCAACAGGCATGCAGCCCTCGAAGAACGGTATCTTCTCGAAGGAACGAAGCGGCGTCTTTTCAGCCCCGAGGAGTTCTGCGACAAACCGCTCGTACTCTTCCCTGTCCATGGGACAGTTTATGTAGTCCGCTCCACCCTTGCCGTAACGCGAACCCTTGAAGGCAACTCCGAAGTCTATCGAATCCCTGTAGACGACCGGCGAGATGGCGTCATAGAAGTAGAGGTTCTCCGAGCCTATGTACGCCTTGAGCGAGGAGGCGAAGCCATCCGAGGTCAAAGGCCCCGTGGCTATGACGACCGGACGCTCCACGGGCAGCTCCGTTACCTCCTTCCTTACGACGGTCACGCCGGCCTCTTTGAGCGCCCTGGTTATGAAGGCCGAAAACCTCTCCCTGTCCACGGCAAGGGCCTTTCCGGCAGGGACCTTGGTGGCCTCTGCCGCACGTACGACGAGGGATCCGAGCCTGCGCATCTCCTCCTTGAGGAGCCCCGAGGCGTTATCGAGCGATAAGGACTTTAGGGAATTGCTGCAGACGAGCTCGCCCAGGCCTTCCAGCCTGTGGGCCGGTGAAAACTTGAGGGGCTTCATCTCGTAGAGCGTGACCCTTGCACCTAACCTCGATGCCTGCCAGGCCGCTTCGCTCCCGGCCAGGCCGCCGCCTATGACGACTATCTCCTTCATATCCTGACATATTACCATACAGATCATGTCACAATCCACCCTCCACACCCTCCTCTTGCCCTCAAGCCGATTTTGTGTTAGGTTGAGCCGTATGAAGATGGCGAGGGCGAGGGTTATCGTAGAGGGACGCGTCCAGGGGGTCTTTTTCAGGGCCAATACAGCGGATGTGGCCGCAAGACACAACGTAAAGGGGTGGGTGAGAAACAACCCTGACGGCACGGTCGAGGCGGTCTTCGAGGGTGCGGAAGAGGACGTAAAAGAGCTCATCCTGTGGTGCCGCAAGGGGCCTCCCGGCGCAAGGGTCGATGACGTAAGGGTGAAGTGGGAGGACTACACCGGAGAGTTCGACGACTTCAGGATCGATTACAGTAGGTACTGACACCGGTGACCTTTCGCCTCACAGCGGAGACGGGATATGAAGCTGAAGTACGCGGCCCTGTTTCACATACTTGTCGTGTCGATCCTTCTTGCGGGGTGCAGCCTTTCAAAGAGAGATGCAAGGCCAGAGCGCCTCTACCTTGAGCCCGTCGCGAGGGACTCAGAGGGCTATGACCGAAACGGAGAGGCGGCCGTCTTTGAGAACGAGGACATAAAGGTAACGTTGAGACCCCTCGGGGAGTGCTGCGGCCGTAAAGACGATGGGTTCCTGAAAGAGCTCTTCGACTCCAACTACGTGATACTCTCGATGGAGATCGAAAACAGGTCCTCGAAGAGGGTCATCTACAACCCGTCGCACACGATGTTGCTCGTCGGCGCGCTGGACCTCAAAAAACCGCTCGACTACACCGACCTATACGACATCGTGAGCAGGAATAAGGAGTACGCGCTGCCCGAGAGGCGGCTTTCATCCCTCAGGGGAAGGTTCTACGACCTCAATACCCGGGTGCCGCCCGGCGGCAGGACCTCGAGGCTTCTCATCTTCCATCCGCTGGCAAAGGAAAGCAGGCCGGGCACAAAGGCTGTGCTCAGGATAAACGAACTCTACGTGGGCACGGATACGATGAGGCTGGTGTTCCCCTTGAGGGTGAAGGCCATGCCCCGGGAATGGGAAAGCACGCTGCGAGGCCAGGGGGGGCCGAGCGGCTAATAAGGTACTCCTCTTCTGGAAGCGATCCTACTAGCCAGGCCGATCGATGGTCAGGTGAAAAGAAATCTCACCCCTTCCGCTTCGACCTTCTCCTCCACAACGCAAACACCGTCAGACCTGAGTCCAGAAGAAGATACGTGGACGGTTCAGGGACAGGACTCGCCCCGGGCGTGGTGACGCGTATATAATCGATACCGAGCGTGGTCCAGGTGCCGTCATACCACCACCGGCTCGTGACCACACCGTCCGCATCACAGCTCGGGCATGTGGTGGAAAAGACCTGCCCCACCGTGGGATGCCCTAAGAACAGAAGCTCCGGACGGCCCGCCGGGAGGGTGGAGGTCCCGAGGACCGTGCCGTCAAGTGTCGCGGTCACGTCTGTTCCAACGACCTCGTACTTCACCACATGGTACTGCGTGTCAGGGCTCTGGCTGTAAGAGGCGGTCCCGTAACTTATGTACAAGGGGTGGCTGGAAGCCGCCCAGAATCCGATACCGGCGAAGTCATTCGTTCCGTCCAAGGCTTTGAAACCATCGCCTTTAGGCGCAAGCGAGGTATACTGAAAGCCGATCTCGAGGGTGAAGTCCCCGCTTACTGGAAAAGGGTCGGCAGCGCTGTAGACGACCGGAAAGTCCAGCGAGCTCGTCCCGGGCTGGCCGAGCTGGAGAAGTCCGCCCGAGGCCGAGACCGCAAAGGAAGGTATGTGATATGAGGTGTCTCTTCAATGGATGAAGCTCCGTCCGCCGGGCGCACTACTTGGGCTTTCGGAGCCGCCGTGTGAACCACCGTAAAGGACCTACTCCAGGTCCTGCGCCTCCCTTGTGAGCGTCTCTTCGGTCCTCTCGATGGTCTCTTCAACCTCTTTCTTGGTCCATTCGACGGTCTTCTCAACCCCCTTCTTCGTCGTCTCAACGACCCTCTTCGTCTTTTCCACGACCTCGTACGCGCCTTCCCTGGTCCAGTCCGCCGTCCTGCGGAACCCCTCCTTCGTCCTGTCCACGGCCTTCTCCACGCCGTATTTAGTCCCCTCTATGAGCTTTACGCCGCCCTCCTTCGTCTTATCATACGTCTCGACCGCCTTTTCCTTCAGGCCGGCGGCCACCTTGTACGGCCCCTTGCCCTGTGAGCTGCCCGGACCGTGAAGCACGTCCCTTAAATACTCCATGCCGTCAAGGTTCACGAACAGGACGAAGAGCGCGAAACCAAGCACCATTCCGCAGAGTATCCTTTTCATGGGCATCCTCCCCGCCGCCATGCGCGATGCACGGTGAATGAATATCTTTTTTGTGACTGCATGTAGCCTGACCGCTGGCTCTCACGGCAGACACCCGCAATGCTTATTCAACTTCAAACGGATACGCCGATTACATCCCTAAGCACCCTTCAACTCGAGTGCCTTCCTGTATACTACGTTCCTCGGCACACCGAGCTCGGCCGCCACCTCCCTTACGGCATCCCTGACCGGGACCCCGGCGTCGAGAAGGGCCTTAAGCTTCTCATCCACCGCCTCGGACCCGGCCTCGACCTTCCCGGTCCTCAGAACAATGGTTATCTCGCCCTTGACCTCCCTGTCTCTGAGGCGCTCCGCAACATCCGAGGTCCTGCCTCTCAGTATCTCCTCGTGGAGCTTGGTCATCTCGCGCGCAACAACGATCTCGACATCGCCGAGTATCTCCAGTATGTCGCCGAGCGTCCCCTTGAGCCTCCTCGGGGACTCATACATGATGTAGGTCGTGGCACACCCCTTGAGCGCCGCCAAAAACCTCCTTCTCCGCAACGGTGCAGAGGGGATGAACCCCTTGAAGGTGAACTCGTCGGTCGGAAGACCCGAAACGGCGAGGACCGCTGTGAGGGCCGATGGGCCAGGGACGGTCTCGACCTCCACCGATTCCTCGTGCGCAAGGCGTACGAGCCTGTAGCCGGGGTCCGATATCCCCGGTGTGCCGGCGTCCGTAACGAGCGCAACGTCTGTGCCCTGCTTTATCCTCTCTATAAGCCGCGGCGCCTTCTCCCTCTCGTTGTGCTCGTGGTAGCTCGTGGTCCGGGTCGATATGCCGTAGTGCGAAAGGAGCTTCCTCGTATGCCTGGTGTCCTCCGCGGCTATGAGGCCCACATCCCCGAGCACCTTCAACGCCCTCAGGGTTATATCCTCCAGGTTCCCGATGGGGGTTGCAACGACGTAGAGCTTGGCCAAGCCTACCTCCTCGCAAAGGCCCACGCCGAAAGGAGCGTCATAACCACGGCAAAGGCGCAGACCACGGCTACATCCAGCGTCATGGAAAATTCCGCTCCGAGCCTCGCACCTTCCGGAAGGAGCACGTGCTTGAAGGAATCCACACCATAGCTCAACGGGTTTATGTACGTGAGCCAGCGAAGCGGTCCGGGCAACGCCTCCACCGGATAGAGCGCGCCGCTTAAGAAGAACATGGGCAGCACTATGAAGTTCATTATCACGTTGAATCCTTCGAGGGAGGTGAGACGCGCGGCTATGAAGAGTCCGAAGGCCGTGAGCGAGAAGGAAACGAGCGCTATCAAGAAGAACATTACGACCAACTTTACCGCCCCTACGCTGAGCCCTACGAGGGGAGCCACCACAAGGAGGGCCATCCCCTGGAAGATAGAAAGGCTCGTTCCGCTCAGGAGCTTTCCTATCACTATGGTCACCCTCGACACCGGGGCAACGAGCATCTCCCTGAGGAATCCGAACTCGCGGTCCCACACGACCGAGATCGTGGAGAATATAGAGCTGAAAAGGATGGTCATGCCGACGACACCGGGCAGGAGGAACTGCATGTAGCTCCCCTTTGAGCCCGGCTCCACGATCTTCGTGAGCCCTGATCCGACGATGAAGAGCCACAGTAGCGGCCTTGCTATCGTGGTAAGGAGCCTTCCCCTCTGCCGGAAGAAGCGCTTGAACTCCCTCAGCACTATCACGTAGACCGCCCTGAAGGAGATCATCTCCTGAACCCCCGGACCGGCCTATCCGTACCCCCGCCCTCCACCTCGCGTATCTCCCTGCCGGTAAGGTGCAGAAAGACATCATCAAGTGACGGCCTCTTCAGGTTGACGGACCTGACGCCGGTTGAAAGCCCGCTGAATATCCTCGGTATCACCTTCTCCCCGCTTTCCACGATGAGCGCAAGCCCGCCGCCTTCGATCCTGCGGGCCTCAAGCCCGAGCTTCTCCGAGAGCTCCCTGAGCGCCGCCTGATCATCGTCGGTCTCGAGGTATACCGTATCCCCCCTGAGCGAGCTCTTCAGCTCCTCGGGGCTTCGGCAGTCTATGATCCTGCCCCTGTCAATGATGGCTATACGGTCGCATATCTCGGCCTCGTCCATGTAATGGGTGGTCATGAAGACCGTGCTGCCCTCCCTCTTCTTGAGCTCCTCTATGAAGTGCCACACGTGGCTTCGCGTCTGGGGATCGAGCCCGAGCGTGGGCTCGTCGAGGAAGAGGACCTTGGGCCTGTGGAGCAACCCCCTTGCTATCTCGAGCCTCCGCTTCATGCCGCCCGAAAAGCCCTTGACAAAGTCGTTCCTCCTCGGCCCGAGGCCGACCACCTCGAGCATCTCGTCGATCCTCTTTTCGGCCACGCTCCTCTGCATATTGTAGAGGTAGCAGTGAAACTTGAGGTTTTCATAAGCGGTGAGCTCGTTGTCGAGGGTAACCTCCTGGAAGACAAGGCCTATCGAGGAACGCACCCCCTTGGGATCCTTCATGCAGTCGTAACCATTGACAACGGCCGTGCCGGAGCTCGGAGAGAGGAGGGTGCAGAGGATGCTTATGGTGGTAGTCTTTCCGGCCCCGTTCGGGCCGAGGAAACCGAAGGTCTCGCCCTCCTCTATCTCAAAAGAGACGCCCCTGACCGCCTCCAGGCCGTTGTAGCTCTTTACAAGGTCTCTTACCTCTATTATGGGCATCGGAATACTACCGGTGCAGATGAAGACTTACCGGTGCGGGAAGGGCTCTGGGATATGCCGGAGATAGCGTGACTCACGGGATACCATCTAAACACGCTCTGCCGCCGATTTCAGGGTGAAGCTGAATGTCGAGCCCTCCGAAAGCGAGCTTTCCACCCATACCTTGCCGTTAAGCCCCTGTATGATATGTTTTACTATCGCAAGCCCCAGCCCGGTGCCTCCGAGGTCCCTGCTACGTGCCTTGTCCACGCGATAGAAGCGTTCGAATATCCTAGGGATGTCAGGGGCCGGGATACCTATGCCCGTGTCCTTCACGTCGACCCTGACGCAGCCGTCGTCGGCCGTGACAATGACGTCGACCTTGCCGCCGGACGGCGTGTACTTTATCGCGTTGTCCAGGAGGTTCACCATCACCTGCTCTATCCTCACCCTGTCGGCGAGCACACCGGCCACGTCGTCCTCTATCCGCATCGAAAGCTCTATGCCCCTGTCCCTGGCCTGCTTGCGGAAGCCGTCTGTGATCGAACGCACAACCTCCGAGATGTCGATGGGCTCTGATACCATCGGCATCTGGTTGGATTCGAGCCTCGAGAGCACCAGGAGGTCCTCTATGAGACGGGACATGCGGGTGGCGTGCTTGTCTATGACCTTCAGGAAGTCCCTGAGCGTGTCCTTGTCATCCATGCCCCCGTCGAGCAAGGTCTCGGAGTATCCCTTTATGCTCGCAAGCGGGGTCCTGAGCTCGTGCGAGACATTGGCCACGAAGTCCTTCTTTATCGCCTCGACCATCTTTTCCTCTGTTATGTCCTGCAGAAATAGCATAAGCGCGAAACAGTCCCCATCCTCCGCCGGCACCATGCGTATCTTGAAACACCTGTTCTTTTCGTTGACCTCGATCTCGCCGGCGGACGGCCTGTCACCGCCGTTGCCTTTCAGAAAGCCGTCGACGGCGCTCAAGAGGGCGGCGTCGCTTATCAGGGTGCCCAGGTCCCTCCCCACGACCTCCTCGACGTCGCCGTTCTCGAAGAAGGACTTCAGGAACGACGGGTTTGCATAGAGGATCCTTCCATCGCTGTCCAGGACCACCACGCCGGTGGGCATCTCGCGCGCTATGGCTCCGAGCAGGGAACCTTCGTGCATCATCCCTCCGTAAACCTGTATCCCACGCCCCTTACGGTCTCTATATACCTTCCGGCGCCCTTGAGCTTCATCCTCAGCCGCCTTATGTGCGTATCCACGGTCCTCGGGGTTACGTAGTAGCCTCCACCCCAGACGATGTCGAGGAGCACGTCCCTTGAGAGCACCCTGCCCTTTGCCCGGAAGATGGCCTCGAGGAGCTTGAACTCCGTATTCGTGAGCTCAACCTCCCTGCCCTTTACGGTGACCTTGTGCCTCGAAAGGTCCAGCGTCAGATCCTTGAATGAGAGCCTTGACCCGGCGGACCGGCCCGTTTCTGCCCTTCTCTTCAGGAGGGCCTTTACCCTCAGGACGAGCTCCCTGGGGCTGAAGGGTTTTGTTATGTAGTCCTCGGCCCCGAGCTCGAAGCCCACGATCTTGTCGACCTCCTCGCCCTTGGCCGTGAGCATTATGACCGGTATGTCGGCCGTGGAATCGTCGTGTTTGAGCCTCTTGAGGACCTCGGTGCCGTCCATGTTTGGAAGCATGATGTCCAGTACCACGAGGGCGGGGTTCTTCTTCCTCGCGATCGCGATGGCCTCGGGTCCATCCTTTGCCCGCAGCACGCTGAACCCTGCCTTCTCGAGGTTGTAGCTGAGAAGGTTCAGGATATCCGCCTCGTCATCGACCACAAGAATTCCAGGCTTAAGCCCACCCACTTCAAAGCTCCTCTAAAAGTGCCTTTACCCTCGCCTCTATGTCGTCTCTCACCCGCTGCATCACCTCCCACGGCCTTCCGAGCGGGTCATCCACAGGCCAGTCGTACTTCCTGCCCTTGAAGTCCACCGGACACAGCTCGTCGGCGCTGCAGCAGCCCATCGTGACCACCACATCAGCCCACTCGAGCATCTCGTCCGTAAGCTGGTCCGAGGTCTGCGAGCTTATGTCGATCCCCTTTTCCTTCATGGCCTCCACGGCCTGCCTGTTCACGATGCCCGATGCCGCGGTGCCGGCGCTCCTCACCTCCACCCTGCCCCTGCCGTAGACCTTGGCGAAGCCCTCGGCCATCTGGCTGCGGCAGGAGTTTCCCACACAGAGGAAAAGGATCTTTTTCTTAGCCGACATAAGGACTACCTCTCAACGCTCAAATCATGGTCACAAAGACCTTACACGAGAAGTCATATAAGGGGCTGCCCCTACCACTCGCCCGTCGTAAGGTATTCATGTATGGAGTTCGCGGCCCTTCTGCCGTCTCCCATCGCAAGTATGACCGTGGCCCCGCCCCTTACGATGTCTCCGCCAGAGAAGACCCCTTTCTTGCTGGTCCTGCCAGTGTCGGGGTCCACTATGATGTTGCCCCACTTGTTGAGCCTGAGCTCCGGCGTGGTCTGCGGTATGAGCGGATTGGCCCCGTTTCCTATGGATATTATGGCCACGTCGCAATCAATGGTGAACTCCGAGCCCTTGACCGGAACGGGCCTCCTCCTTCCAGACTCATCCGGCTCGCCGAGCTCCATCCTTATGCACTCAACGGCCTTGAGCCTCCCCTCGTCGTCCCCTATAAAGCGCACCGGATTCGTAAGGAGCTGGAACTTGAGCCCCTCCTCCTCGCCGTGGTGTATCTCCTCGATCCTGGCCGGCATCTCCTCCCTTGAACGCCTGTAGACGATGGTCACCTCCTCCGGACAGAGCCTGAGTGCGGTCCTTGCGGCATCCATGGCGGTATTTCCGCCCCCTACTACCACCACCCTCCTGCCCCTTATGACCGGGGTGTCGTACTGGGGGAACTGGTAGGCCTTCATGAGGTTCACCCTCGTGAGGTACTCGTTGGCCGAGTAGACGCCCACGAGGTTCTCACCGGGTATGTTCATGAAGTATGGAAGCCCGGCGCCTGTGCCTATGAAGACCGCGTCATAGCCGTTTGAAAGGAGCTCGTCTATGGTCTCGAGCTTGCCTATGACCGCGTTACACTCTATCTCGACACCCATGCGCTTCAGGTAATCCACCTCAGCGGCCACGATCTTCTTCGGAAGCCTGAACTCGGGTATCCCGTAGACAAGCACGCCCCCCGGCATGTGGAGCGCCTCGAAGACCGTCACCTTGTGTCCCTTCTTGACGAGGTCTCCTGCCACCGTAAGCCCCGCAGGCCCTCCCCCGATGACGGCGACCTTCTTCCCGGTCCAGTTCGGTATGTCGGGTATGGCCACCTCGCCGTGCTCGCGTTCGAAGTCAGCGGCGAACCTCTCGAGCCTGCCTATGGAGACCGGCTCGGCCTTCTTGCCTATCACACACACCTTCTCACACTGGTCCTCCTGCGGGCATACGCGGCCGCAGACCGCTGGCAGCGCGTTCGTCTCCTTGAGCTTTCTTGCGGCCTCGACGAACTTGCCCTCTGAAATGAGCCTTATGAACCACGGTATGTCTATGTTGACCGGGCAGCCGCCCACGCAAATGGGCTTCTTGCACTGTATGCACCTTTTGGCCTCCTCCATGGCCTGCTCGGGGGTGTAACCGTGAGGGACCTCGTAGAAGTTCTTGACCCTCTCGGCGGGGTCCTGCTCGGACATGGGCTGCCTGGGGATCTTCATCCGCTCCTTTATCTCCTTGGGGTCCATGGACTACGCTCCTCCTCTCTTCTCGTAGCATCTCGGGCCTTCATGGTATGCAAACTCCTCCATGGCCATCCTCTCCTCCTTGAGGTAGCTGCGGTTGCGGCGAATGAGCTCATCGAAGTCGACCTCGTGGCCGTCGAACTCCGGTCCGTCGACGCAGACAAAGCGCGTCTGCCCCCCTATCGTAACCCTGCACGCACCGCACATCCCGGTGCCGTCCACCATTATGGGGTTGAGGCTCACCATGGTGTGTATGCCGTGCGGCCTTGTGACCTCGCTTACGGCCCTCATCATGGGCACCGGCCCCACGGCGAGAACGATGTCGATCTTCATACCTTCCTTTATGAGCGCATCTAGCACGTTGGTCACGAAACCGTGGTGCCCGTAGCTTCCGTCGTCCGTTGTCACGAAGAACTCGTCGCTCACCGAACGCATCTCTTCCTCGAGTATGAGTAGGTCCTTGGTCCTCGAACCTATGATGGAGACGACCCTGCAGCCGGCGTCCTTGAGGGCCCTGCCTATGGGGTACGTGACGGCGGTGCCTATGCCTCCGCCGACGCACACGGCCGTGCCGTAGTTCTCGATGTGCGTGGGTTTACCGAGAGGACCGACCACATCGAGTATGGTATCCCCCTTGCGCTTGCTCGAGAGCATGGCGGTAGTTTTACCGACCTCCTGCACGATTATGGTGATCGTGCCCTCCTCCGCGTCCGAGTCGGCTATGGTCAGGGGGATCCTTTCACCGTGCTCGTTGAGTCTGAGGACCACAAACTGTCCGGCCTTCCGTTTCTTCGCGATCCGGGGCGCCCTGATCTTTAGGAGCTTCACAAGGTGGGCAAGCTCCCTTTTCTCCGTTATCTCGAACATCTCCGTCGACTCTCCTTTCTTGTCTGAGGAATTTCCGAAAAATCGCTCCTTCGATGTCATTGCGATGGTACGTTGAATACCCGGTGATCCGGAATCCCGGACGGAGCTGCGACACAGTCTCCGACCGCCAGAGTTCATCAAAAGGTGATCCTTCGCCACACCGCAACAAATCCGGAGCCTTTCAGAGGCTCCCAAAAAATATCATCCTTCAAGGCAGAGGTAAAGCCAGAACTCCCTGTTGCCCTTTGCCCCCCTTATGGGTGACTCTGTCTCGCCGAGTACCCTGAAACCCTCGGCCTCGGAAAAGGCCTTGATACCGTCCACGGCTGCACGGTGCTTCGCGGGATCCTTCACTATCCCCCCTTTGCCCACCTCTTTCCTGCCCACCTCGAACTGGGGCTTTACGAGCGCAAGCACCCTTCCTCTGGGCTTAAGGAACTCCTTAACCTTCGGTATCACCTTCCTGAGGGAAATGAACGAAACGTCTATGACCGCAAGGTCGACCTTCTCTCCCACCTCTTCTTCCGAGAGGTGGCGTATGTTCCTTCCCTCGAGGAGGTGTACCCTCTCGTCACTGCGGAGCCCGTAGTCCATAAGCCCCCTGCCGACGTCCACGGCAAAGACCCTTGCGGCCCCCCTCTTTAGGAGGCAGTCCGTGAACCCACCGGTGGACGAACCCACGTCCATGACCGTAAACTCTTTCACATCGATGCCGAAGCCGTCCAGGGCCCCCTCCAACTTGAGCCCTCCCCTGGACACGAAGGGAAGCTCTTCCTTTATGCCGACCTCGCCTTCGGGATCAACCGGTGTTCCGGCCTTGTCTATCACCACGCCGCCCACCGTCACCCTGCCGGCCATGATCAGGGCCTGCGCCCTCTGGCGGCTCCTTGTAAGCCCCCTTTCGACAAGGAGGACGTCTATGCGAACCTTTCCCGACTTCTTCATCAACCGACCGCAGGGCGACGTAGCGGCATCATGACGCCGCGCTCGTGTGCTTGCCGCCCTCGCCGAGGAAGAGCCTTACGGATTCTACCACACCGTCGCAGTCAAGGCCCAGCTCTGATCTGAGCTCGGCCTGCGTGCCGTGGCCGATGAACCTGTCGGGCACACCTATCCTCTTCACCTCGCACCTGAGGTTGTGCTCCTCGAGGAGCTCGAGCACGGCGCTGCCGAAGCCGCCCTGCAGCGCATTCTCCTCAAGTGTGACGAGCCTTCCCGTCCGTCCGGCCAGATCGAGTATCGTTGTGCCGTCGAGCGGCTTTACGAAGCGCGCGTTCACCACGCATGCATCTATGCCGTGATTCATGAGCCTCTCCGAGGCCTCAAGGGCCGGGTGCACCATGTTGCCGATGGCAAGCAACGTAACGTCGGTGCCGTACTTGAGCACCTCGGCGCGCCCCAACGGTATGCTCCCGCCACCCTCCGGCATCGCGGAGTCGGGGCATGCGCCCCTCGGATACCTTATGGCCACCGGACCCTCGTATCCGACCGCAGACCTCAGGAGGCTCCTCAACTCCGCGCCGTCCTTGGGAGCAGCGACCACCATGTTTGGCAGGTGCCTGAGATACGAAATGTCAAAGAGTCCGTGGTGTGTGGGGCCGTCTGCCCCCACAATACCGGCCCTGTCGATGGCCAGTATCACGTGCAGCCCGTCGAGGCATACATCGTGGAAGAGCTGGTCGTACGCCCTCTGCAGGAAGGTGGAGTAGATGGCCGCAACCGGTATGTAACCGCTCCTTGCAAGGCCAGCGGCGAATGTCACCGCATGCTGCTCCGCGATACCCACGTCAAAGAACCTGTCGGGGTACCGGGCAGCGAACTTCACAAGCCCTGTGCCCTCTGGCATCGCGGCGGTGATGGCCACCACCTTCTCGTTCTCTTCGGCAACCTCTATGAGCGAGGAGCTGAAGACCTGCGTGTAGGTGAGCTTCGATGACCTCTGCGGCTCTCCCGTCGCCGCGTCGAACGGGCCTATGCCGTGAAACAAAGACGGCCTTTTTTCGGCGGGCTGATAGCCCTTTCACTTCTTCGTGAGCGCGTGTATGAGCACGGGGCCCTTAAGGTGGCTCGAATCCTTAAGTGTATCTATGAGCTCGCCTATATCGTGTCCGTCTATGGGGCCTATGTAGTGGAAACCGAGCCCCTCGAAGAGCATCCCTGGCGTGAGAAAGGTTATCAGCGAGTCCTCGGCCTTCTTCACTATGCTCGCAAGCCCGCGGCCTATCCTCGGGATAGACTCTACAAAGGACTCTATCTCGTTTTTGACCTTGGTGGCGAAGCGGCCGGTGATCTTGCGGCTCAAGAACGTGGAGAGCGCACCCACGTTCCTTGATATGCTCATCTCGTTGTCGTTGAGGACCACTATGATGTCCTTGTCGAGGTGTCCGGCCTGGTTTAGCCCCTCGAAGGCGATACCCGCGGTCATGGAGCCGTCACCTATGACGCACACGACCTTGTAGTCCTCGCCCCTGAGGTCCCTTGCCACGGCCATGCCCAGGCCGGCCGATATGGATGTGGACGAATGCCCAGACACCACCGTATCGTAAGGGCTCTCTGAGGGCTTGGTAAAGCCGCTTATGCCGCCGAGCTGCCTCAGGGTGTGGAACCTGTCCTTCCTGCCGGTAAGTATCTTGTGGGCATAGGCCTGGTGCCCCACGTCCCAGATGAGCTTGTCCCGCGGCGTATCAAAGACGTAATGCAGCGCAATGGCGATCTCCACCGCACCGAGGCTTGAGGCGATGTGCCCGCCGGTCTTCGAGACGGTATCCACTATGAGCTCCCTTATCTCGGGGGCCAGCAGTTGAAGCTCCCGGAGGGAGAGTCCTTTCAGATCACCGGGACCGCTTATCCTGTCCAGTATCCTTTTCATGTCTCGTCCTTTGCCAAGGGGTAGCGGGTCGAGGGCTCAGCTCCTACGGTCGACGACGAACCTGGCGAGCGCCCTCAACGGGTCCGCCTTCTCGTCGAAGAGGTCGAGGCTGCGGAGCCCCTTTTCCACCAGTTCACAGGCGAGCCTCCTCGACTCCTGTACCCCGATCAACGCGGGATAGGTCGCCTTCTTTCTCCTTAAGTCGGAGCCGGCCGGCTTGCCCAGCTCCTCGTCCGTGCCCTCTATGTCAAGTATGTCGTCGGCTATCTGGAAGGCGAGCCCAAGGGCCTCGCCGTACTGCGTGAGGGCCTTCATCCGGCGCTCGTCGGCCCCGGCGATGATGCCGCCGCACCTCACCGCGGCCAGGATCAACGCGCCGGTCTTGTGTATGTGGATGTGCTCCAGCATGGGAAAGGGGATTTCCCTGCCCTCGGATTCGATATCCACCATCTGGCCGCCGATCATGCCGGCGTATCCCGCACCGTGGGCGAGCTCGCCCACGACCCTCAGAAGCCTCTCGCAGTCGACCCCCTTGGTATCCGCTATGAGCTTGAAGGCCACCGTGAGAAGGGCGTCTCCGGCGAGTATCGCGGTTGCCTCGCCGAAGGCCTTGTGGCAGGTGGGCTTACCCCTCCTGGTGTCATCGTTGTCCATCGCCGGCAGGTCGTCGTGAATCAGGGAATAGGTGTGTATGCACTCGAACGCACAGGCCGTTGTCAAGGCATCCTCCGGCCTTCCCCCGGCTGCTTCGCAGGAGGCGAGGACCAAAACCGGACGGACCCTCTTGCCGCCGGCAAAGACACTGTAACGCACGGCGCTGTGGAGGTTCTTGTGGTATCCCTCTTCACGCGGAAGAAGCCGGTCAAGCGCGCTGTTGACCAGGCCGGCCTTCTCCTCTATATACTGCTCTAAGTTCAAACTCCCTCCATAAGAAACCGGCGAAATACGCGGCCGTATTGATCAACGAATATCCAATCATAACAAAATCTTAAACCAATTACAACAACCTGGGCAACGTGTCTCGCACCCCTCTCGGGCACATACACGATCCCATAAAAAAACCCCTTGCCCGCATGAAACACGGCAAAGGGTTTTTTTCTGCTCCGTTAATGCCCGGTAGCAAAGCGCCGGCTCTCTGCCGGCCCCTGGCGCGGCTCAACAACAAAGGTTCTATAAGGACCTCACCACGTTGGAGGCCTGAGGGCCTTTGGGTCCCTGCACTATATCGAACTCAACCTCTTCACCCTCTTTGAGGGTCTTGAAGCCTTCACCGGTTATCGCGGTATAGTGGACAAAGACCTCCTCGCCGGACTCCTGCTGGATAAAACCAAAACCCTTTGTTTCGTTGAACCACTTTACCTTGCCTTTCGCCATCTCGTCAGATCCTCCTTCTTTTGTTAACACCAAAATTATTAGTGCATAAAAAAAGGCCTTGGAAGGTTACTCCGCCCTTCCAGGGCCTGATAACCGCCTGCTGCCATTGTATATGTCCCCACCTTTGTGAAAATCCTATCAAGTAAGAAAAAGTCTGTCAAGCCTTTTCTGAGGCGTCACTCCATGAGCTCGGAGACGCTGACAACCTCTATCCCCTCATCCTCCAGTGAGCCCAGAGCCTCCTTCAGAACGCTTATGGTCTCGGGGTACGGGTGCCCTATGGCGATCGCCCTACCCCTCTTTCTCGCGACCCTGAGAAGCTCCTCGAACTGTCCCCTTATATACTCCTTTTCACGTTTGTTGTCAAGGAAAACATTCCGTGATGCCGATCTCACCCCGAACTCGTGTGCGAGCTTCAAGGCGATGGAACGCGGGGATGTGCGGCTGTCGAGGAAGAAAAAGCCCCTTTGGCTCAGGACCTCGAAGACAACCCTCATACCCCTTTCATCCTCTGTGAACCTGGAACCCATGTGATTGTTGACACCGCTGAGGTAGGGAATGGATTCTATGTCAGCCAAGAGAAGGCTGCGTATCTCATCGGTTGGCATGCCGGTAAAGAGGGCGCCGTCTCCGGGGTTGTTGACCGTGGGGTTTATAGGCTCCATCGGCAGGTGCAGCATGACCTCGAGCCCGCTTGCATGGGCCATCTCGGCCACATCCCTCGAATGCCTGAGATGGGGCAGAACTGACACGGTGACCGGGACATCGAGATCGATGAGGCTTTCGAGCTTCCCCAGATCCGTACCCATGTCGTCGATCACTATGGCCACCCTTGCAACCGGCTCAGGCACAGGGATCGACGGAGGCTCCTCCTTCGTCACCGTGACCTCGCCGGTCCGCCTCTCCAGCCCTGTGTAACCCTTGAGGAGCACGACAAGAAGGGCACCTGCCGCGAATGAAAAAACAAGGAGGGCGACCACGAGGATCCGCCCTCCACCCTGCCTGTTCCCGTTCTTCATCTGTCCCTTGAGGTTCCCTCAATGAACCGCGCCGTTCCTATATCGCCTCTTTCATCGTCTCCTGGAAGATGAGCCAGCTCTTGAGGTAATCCAGGGCCCTCTTGAGCTGTATGTCCTCCACATCCTCCGGGACCTTCTCCTCTTTAACGATTATCCGCTGCTCCTCCTCGTCCGACGGTTCGGCCTCCTCCTCGAGGTGCCCGGCGAGATCCTTCTCCTTGAGGTGGTTGCCAACGCTCGTGCCGACTATGATGTCCGGTGTGATACCCTTGGCCTGTATGGACCTGCCAGAAGGGGTGTAGTACTTGGATGTGGTTATCCTCACGGCCGAGCCGTCCGCAAGCGGGATTATGGTCTGCACCGAGCCCTTGCCGAATGTAGGGGTTCCGAGTATGACGGCCCTCTTGTGATCCTGCAGGGCCCCTGCGACTATCTCCGATGCGCTCGCGCTGCCCTCGTTTACGAGTACCACCATAGGATAGTACGGGTGCGTCCCGAACCTGTCGGCCGTGAACTCCATCGTCTGCCCGCGGATCCTTCCCCTGGTGGAGACGATGACACCGCTCGATATGAACTTGTTGGCGACGGAGATGGCCTGCGGAAGGAGCCCGCCCGGGTTGTTTCTCAGGTCAAGTACCAGCCCCTTAAGCTTTCCGCTGCGCGAGCCGAGCTCCGTGAGGGCCTTCTCCAGGTCATCGGTGGTCTTCTCCTGGAACTGGGTGATCCTGACGTAGCCGAATCCGTCCTCCAGCTCCCTCCACTTGACGCTCTTGATCTTTATGATGTCCCTCACTATCTCGAAGGGCTTGGGCGCATTGAAGCCCTTCCTCATGATCCAGAGGGTCACCGGGGTCCCCTTCTTTCCCCTGATCAACTTCACGGCGTCGCTCAGGGAGAGGTCCTTCGTGGGCTTGTCCCCTATCTTCACTATTATGTCCTTTGCCTTGACCCCGGCCTTGTATGCGGGTGTATCCTCTATGGGCGAGACCACCGTCAACATACCGTCCCTCACGCCTATCTCGATACCCACTCCTCCGAAGGCGCCCTTTGTATCGATCTGCATCTCCCGGTAGTCATCCGGTGTGAGAAACGATGAATGCGGGTCCAGCCCCTTAAGCATACCCTTCACCGCGTCGTAGACGAGGTCGTTTATGTCCACCTCGTCGGTGTAGTTCTCCTGGATGATTCCGAGAACGTCGGTGAATATCCTTAGACTCTCGTACTCGTTCGTGGCTACGGCCCCGGCCTTGCGGTTTGAACCGGACACGGGAAGCACCAGCAGGGAGGCCAGCACCGCCACAAGAACGAGCCACTTTACTGTCGATCTCTTAAGCATTCCTGTCTTCCTCCATGATAATCTACAAGTTAATATAATAACCTTAAATTGAAAACCAATCAAATCTATCTTGCACCGGGGTGGTCTTCACCCGGCGGCGTTCGGCTGCTCAGCAGATCACCTGCCGCGCCGCCGCCCGGCGTCAAGCCACACAAGCGGGTCCTTCGGTATGCCGCGATAGCGTACCTCAAAGTAGAGTCCCGCAACGTCATGCGGGCCCGAATCACCGACAAGGCCCACCACCTCGCCCTTCTCCACCCTATCACCCTTCTTCTTCAATACCTCCGAGAGGTAGGCAAAGAGGGTATAGAACCCGCCGCCGTGGTCCATTATGAGGACCTGGCCGTACCCCTTGAGCCAGCCGACGTATATCACGTTGCCGTCGTAGACGCTCTTCACCCCGGTGCCGAACGGGGCCTTTATGACGATGCCGTTGTTGAAGGTCACGGTCTTGAACCTGGGGTGGGTCACCTTCCCGTAAAAGGAGACGATCCTTCCATCGACGGGCATCGCAAGCCGCCCTCTCATGGCGGCAAAGCCGCTTCCGCCGTATGCGGCCTCCTCTCTCCTGAGCCTCTCTATCACCTCGAGGAGCCCTGCCTGGGCCTCTTCGAGCTCTTTGGCGAGCCTGAGATAGTTGTCCTTCCTCCTCCTTATACTCGCAAGAAGCGTCCTCCTCTTCCTGAGCGCGGCCTCGGCCTCCCTCTTTTTGAGCTTCGCCTCCTTCCTGGTAGAGTAGAGCCTCTGCTGCAGGACCTTGAGCCTCCTCCTCTCGTCGGCAAGCTCGGCGAGGTTCCTCTGCGCGTCTTCGAGGAGCCTTCTGTCAGCGTCCATGACGGCCGACAGGTACTTGTACCTCCTGCCGGTATCCCCCGACCCTGCGGCTGAAAAGAGTGCAGGGACCATTGCGCCGGACCGCATCTTGTACATAGCGCGCAGCCTCGCAACAAGGCGCCTGTCAAGCCTGGCCTTCTCCTTCCTGAGTATCCCTATCTTCCGGTCGGTTACGGTTATCTCGCTGTTTATCCTGCTCAAGGACGCATCGAGCCTTTTAAGTTCATCCCTCTTCGCCTTGAGGGCTCTGTCCATCCTTTCGAGCTCTTCCAGTATGCCCGTCTCTTTTCTTGATATCTCCTTTATCGAACTCTTCGTCTCCCTGAGCCTCTTTCTTAAATCCTCCAGCTTCTTCTCCTTGGTTACAAGCTCCCTCGTGTCAGCAGCCCGGCAGTCCGAGACGAAAACCACGGCAAAGACCGAGGCAAGCATGATCGAAACCATCAGGGTTCTTCTCATGGACTACACCTTGAGAAACCGGCCCATGGATATGAGGCTTCCCGCCCCGCCCAAGACCAGGCCGGAAGCTACGAATATGAGAAGGAGCAGGCCGGGAGAGAAAGGGTTATCCAGCAGGAAACCGAAGTAGGGCGGTATGTAGGCGCCCAGCATGTGCCGTCCTGCAAAGAGAATGCCCAAGGCAAGGACCCCGCCCAGGACCCCCTCTGCAACACCCTCCATGAAGAAGGGTATCTTTATGAAGAGGTCAGGCGCTCCCAGATACCTCATTATCTCTATCTCTTCCCTTCTCGCGTATACGGTGAGCCTTATGGTGTTTGATATGATGAACACGGTCGCCGCCACGAGGAAGACGCCTACAAAGAGCGCCGATACCTCTACGAAGCGCAGGAAGGCCGAGAACTTCTCGACCCATTCGCTTCCGTACTGCACGTCATCGACCCATCCGAACATCCCGAGCCTGTTCACGATGGAGCGTATGTCCGACGGGTTTATGAACCCAGGATCCAGGCTTATCTCGAACGACGCAGGCAGTATGCCGGGCTCCACCCCGTCGAGTACGCCAGCATTCCCACCGAGCTCCTTTTTGAGGATCTCCAGGGCCTCCTTCTTTGAAACGTACCTTACATCCCTTACGCCCGGGATCTCCCTTATACCGGCCTCGAGGAGATCCACCCCCTTTTTCAGCGCGCCGTCCTTTATGTAGACCGCGATACGCGTCCTGTCCCCCCAGCTCCCGGCTGCTGCGTTCAGGTTCACAAAAAGTGTCAGGAAGAGACCGAATATGGCAAGGGTGAACGCGACCGTAAACGCCGAAAGAACGGTTGTAGCGAGGTTCCCCCTAAGGCTCCTTGCTGCGTCGGAAAAGGCGTAGATGAGGCCGAACCCCCGGGACATCAGCCGACGAGCCTCCCCGACTCAAGTGCTATGGTGCGCCCGCCGAGCCTCTTTATCATGCCCTGATCGTGCGTGGCCACGACCACCGTCGTTCCCTTCGAGTTCACCTCCCTGAAGAGCTCCATCATCTCAACGGCCAGCTCCGGGTCGAGGTTGCCGGTGGGCTCGTCGGCAAGCAGTATCGTGGGTTCCTTCACAAGGGCCCTTGCCACAGCCACCCTCTGCTGCTCACCGCCGGATAGGCTCAGCGGGTTGAAGTTGGCGCGGTGCTGAAGCCTCACATAGGAGAGGGCCCTGGCAACCCTCTTTCTCACCTCGGCGGGCCTGACCCCGGTTATCCTCAGCGACAGGGCCACGTTCTCGAAGACCGTCCTGTTCGTGAGGAGCTTGAAGTCCTGGAATATGAAGCCTATCTTTCTCCTGAGACGCGGGATCTCGTATGCGGGTATCCTCGCGTAGTTTCTTCCGTCGACGATGGCCTGGCCGCCCGTGGGCGCCTCCAGGCCGAAGATTATCTTCAGGAGAGTGGACTTGCCGGCCCCGCTCGAGCCGGTTATGAAGACGAACTCGCCCTTGGCTATCTTCAGGGTGATGTCCGTCAGCGCGGGCACGCCGCCGTCGTAGTTCTTGTAGACATGAAAGAGCTGGATCATCGGGGCAGATGGAGTGCACGGAGAACGCCGCCACGCCTGCCGCAGGAGGCCCCGTCCACTCCCTGTTAACACGGCTGCACCGGACCATGCAGCGCAAAAAGTATAAGAATCATCAAATATTATCCCAGCTGGGTGGTCCCGTGTCAAGGGTTTAAGCGCCGGGCTCCGGCAACTAACTACGGGTGAAGGATCCGCTCCTTCGGCCGAAGGAGCCTTTTGAGCCGCCGCCTCAGGCGGCCCGCCGTGCCCACGAGCGAAAAACCTTTCCAAAGGCCGCCACACAAAGGGCATAGGGGGCAAAAAAGAACAGGGGACCGCCTTTTAAAGGCTCGTCCCCTGTTTTATAATGAAAATGGCGGAGCCGACGGGACTCGAACCCGCGCCCTCCGGCGTGACAGGCCGGCGTTATAACCAACTTAACTACGGCTCCGTTGTGTAACCATGCAACGGGTGCATCCCATCCCAGGCACCCTCATGCAGTCTTCACTGGTAGGCGGAACAGGGATCGAACCTGTGACCTCAGCCTTGTAAGGGCTGCGCTCTCCCAACTGAGCTATCCGCCCGCTCTGTTCCAGACCCATGGAAGGACCGCCGTCCGTGCCTTGTGACAACGGCCGACTTCATTGTTTAGCAGCTTTCACGTGCGATGTCAAGGATATTGTGTACAGCGACGGGTCAGTGCGTCACAACCGCGTCATCGCTCTTGACGGACTCGCTCCCGGTGTCCTCGAGGTAATCCTCCTTGTGCTCCCTGAATATGTTCTGCTTCCTCTTCAACTTCAGGGCCTTTACGAGCACCTGGTCCATGTGCTCCACGGTCACCACGTCCACCTTCTTGAGCACCTGTGCCGGTATATCCTTTAGGTCCTTCTCGTTCTCCTTGGGTATGATGACCTTCGCGATCCCGCCCCTGTGCGCCGCGAGTATCTTCTCCTTGAGCCCGCCTATGGGCAGGACCTTGCCCCTGAGCGTTATCTCTCCGGTCATGGCGATGTCCTTGCGCACGGGTATCCTCAGAAGGGCCGACGCGATGGCCGTGGCCATGGTGATGCCGGCCGAAGGGCCGTCCTTGGGTATGGCCCCTTCGGGCACGTGTATGTGTATATCGAGCTTCTGGTAGAAGTCCTTGGCGAGGCCGAACCGCTCCGCCCTGCTCCTGATGTAGGTCATGGCGGCATGCGCGCTCTCCTGCATCACGTCACCGAGCTTTCCGGTTATCGTGAGCTTGCCCTTGCCCGGCATGAGGGCCACCTCTGTGGCGAGAAGATCGCCCCCGGCCTCGGTCCAGGCAAGCCCAACGGCCACGCCGATCTCGTCCTTGGTCTCGACCCTGCCGTAACGGTACCTCGGCGTGCCAAGGTACTTCGCGACGTTCCTCGACGTTATCTTGACCTTGGTGTCCCTGCCCTTCTTTAGGACCTCCCTGGCCACCTTCCTCAGGATGGCCGCTATCTGCCTTTCGAGGTTCCTCACGCCGGCCTCCTTGGTGTACCGCCTTATGATGTTCAGGACGGCCGACCTCACGAAGACTATGTTATCGGGGCTGAGCCCGTGGTACTTAAGCTGCTTGGGTATCAGGAACTTGGTCGCTATGTGCAGCTTCTCAAGCTCCGTGTACCCGGGTATCCTTATTATCTCCATCCTGTCCAGCAGCGGATACGGTATGCCCTGCATGGAGTTCGCCGTGGTTATGAACATGACCTTGGAAAGGTCGTAGTCGCAATCGAGGTAGTGGTCGTTGAAGGTATGGTTCTGCTCCGGATCGAGGACCTCGAGGAGCGCGCTTGCAGGATCCCCCCTGAAGTCGTGGCTCATCTTGTCGACCTCGTCAAGGAGTATGAGCGGGTTGCCGGAGCCGGCCTTCTTTATGGACTGGATGATCTTTCCGGGCATGGAGCCGATATACGTCCTCCGGTGCCCCCTTATCTCGGCCTCGTCCTTCACGCCTCCGAGCGACACCCTCACGAAGTTACGGCCGGTGGCCCTGGCCACGGACTTCGCAAGCGAGGTCTTCCCAACACCAGGAGGGCCCACAAGGCAGAGTATAGGCCCCTTCATCTCGTCGACCAGCCCCCTGACGGCAAGGTACTCCAGTATCCTCTCCTTCACGTTCTTCAGCCCGTAGTGGTCCTCTTCGAGCACTCGCTCGGCCTCCCTTATGTCCTTCTTCTCTTCGGTCATGTGCCCCCATGGGAGGGCCGTGAGCCAGTCGATGTAGTTTCTTACGACCGTGGCCTCGGCGGACATGGGCGACATGAGCTTGAGCTTTTTAAGCTCCTGGCGGGCCTTTTTCGTGGCCTCCTTGCTCATCTTCTTCTGCTTTATCTTCTCCTCGAACTCCTGTATCTCGCTCTTGAACTCGTCCTTCTCACCGAGCTCCTTCTGTATGGCCTTCATCTGCTCGCTGAGGTAGTACTCCTTCTGGGTCTTCTCCATCTGCTTCTTGACCCTCTGCCTGACCCTCTGCTCTATCTCGAGTATCTCGATCTCGCCTTCGAGGAGCGAGTACAGGCGCTCGAGCCGCTTGGTCGGATCCTCGGTCTCCAGGAGCTTCTGCTTCTCCTCGAGCTTCACCGTAAGGTGCGTGGAGATCGTGTCGGCGAACCTGCCCGGGTCGTCTATGGACGTAGCGCTCATGATCATCTCGGGCGGGACCTTCTTGTTGAGCTTGACGTAGGTCTCGAAGGCCTTGAGCACGGACCTCATCAACGCCTCGGTCTCCATGGTCTCTTCGTGGACGTCCTCGACCTCCTCGATCCTGACCATGAAGAGCTCTTCCTCCTCGACGTACTCCTTTATCCTCGCCCTGCGCTTGCCCTCGACAAGGACCTTGACCGTCCCGTCGGGAAGCTTCAGCAACTGGAGTATGGTACCCATGGTGCCCATGGTATAGATGTCCTCTGCGAGCGGATCGTCCGTCTTGGCCTGCTTCTGCGCAACGAGCAGTATGCTCTTGTCGTTGCCCATAGCATGGTCGAGCGCCCTTATGGACTTCTCCCTGCCCACGAAAAGGGGCACCACCATGTGCGGGAATATGATTATGTCCCTGAGGGGTATGAGCGGCACTATTTCTCTATTATTGTATTTCAATATCTGATCCTCCCTGGCAACCGGAATTAAGGTATACCTGCTTATGTGAAAGCCGGGGCGGGAAAAGCCCCTCCCCGGCTCGTCGTAAACCGCCTGTTCGGGCGACAAAGGACACGGCTCAGGCCGTCCCCACCTCCTTGCTGTTCTCGTATATTAGTATGGGGTTGCCCTTGCCGAGTATCACGTCCTCGTTTATGATGCACTCCTTCACATTGGGCTGGGAAGGAAGCTCGTACATCGTATCGAGCATCGAGGTCTCCAGTATGGACCTGAGACCCCTTGCACCCGTCTTGCGCTTCATGGCCTCCTTGGCGAGCGCATTAAGCGCACCGTCGGTGAACTTGACCTTCACGTTCTCGAGCTCGAAGAGCTTCTGGTACTGCTTCACAAGGGCATTCCTTGGCTCCGTGAGTATCCTCACCAGGCTCTTCTCGTCGAGCTCGTCGAGCACGGCAACGACAGGAAGCCTTCCCATGAACTCGGGTATCAGGCCGTAGCGCATGAGGTCCTCGGGCTCCACCAGGTGGAGGAGCTCGGAAAGGTCCTTCTTCTCCCCGCTCCTGTCGGCCGACTGGTGCGCATTGAAGCCGAGCGTCTTTTTTCCGACCCTCTGGCTTATTATGTTCTCGAGGCCCGTAAAGGCGCCTCCGCAGATGAACAGTATGTTGGTCGTATCCACCTGCAGGAACTCCTGCTGGGGATGCTTTCTTCCGCCCTTGGGCGGCACGTTGGCGACCGTACCCTCTATTATCTTGAGGAGCGCCTGCTGCACCCCCTCGCCCGATACGTCCCTGGTAATCGAGGGGCTGTCGCTCTTCCTGGATATCTTGTCTATCTCGTCTATGTAGACTATGCCCTTCTGGCACTTCTCGACATCGTACTCGGCGTTCTGCAGAAGCCCCAGTATGATGTTCTCAACGTCCTCTCCGACGTAGCCGGCCTCGGTCAGCGTGGTTGCGTCGGCTATGGTGAAGGGCACGTTCAGGATCTTCGCAAGCGTCTGCGCAAGCAGTGTCTTGCCCGAGCCGGTCGGCCCCAGAAGGAGTATGTTGCTCTTCTGAAGCTCGACGTTCCCCAAAGAGACCTTGCTCTCTATCCTCTTGTAGTGGTTGTATACGGCAACGGACAACACCTTCTTTGCATAGTCCTGTCCGATGACATACTCGTCAAGGATCCTCTTTATCTCGGCAGGCTTGGGAATGGACTGCGTCTTCTTCTTGTAGTCGTCCTTCTCGTACTCCTCGGCAATGATGTCGTTGCACAGGCCTATGCACTCGTCGCATATGTAGACCATGGGGCCAGCGACGAGCTTTCTGACCTCGTCCTGCCGCTTCGAGCAGAACGAACACGTCAGGTATCCATCGCCTCTTTTCTTGTCTCCCGCCATTTATGGTACCTCCGAATATAATATGCATTGGATGGTCATTTTCTCTTCTTTATGACCTCATCAATTATACCATATTCTTTGGCCTGTTCGCCAGTCATAAAGAAGTCCCTTTCGGTATCCCCGTAGACCTTGTCGAACGGCTGGCCGGTGTGTTTGGAGAGTATCGAGGTCAGCTCCTCCCTGAGCCTTAGTATCTCCTTTGCCTGTATGTCTATGTCAGTTGCCTGTCCCTGCGCTCCGCCGAGCGGCTGGTGTATGAGGATCCTTGCATTGGGCAGGGCGAACCTCTTCTTCGGGGCACCGCCGGCAAGGAGCAGCGCACCCATGCTGGAGGCCTGCCCCATGCATATGGTCGACACATCCGGTCTCACGTACTGCATGGTGTCGTAGATCGCAAGCCCGGCGCTCACGAGACCGCCCGGCGAGTTGATGTACAGGTGTATGTCCTTTTCTGGGTCCTCTGATTCGAGAAACAGCATCTGGGCGATAACGAGGTTCGCCACGTTGTCGTCCACCTGCGTGCCCAGAAAGACTATGCGGTCCTTCAGGAGCCGGGAGTAGATATCGTACGCCCTCTCGCCGCGGCCTGTCTGTTCTACAACCATTGGGATCAGCATGATCAACACCTCTTTCCGGTTTTATGGTCCGGAGCTCAGGCTCCAGGCACCACTATCTTCTTTTCCTCGAGCAGCATGTCGAAGACCTTGTTCCTCCTTATGCTGTCCCTGAGGGCCGCCATCGCACCCTTCTGCTCCTCGAACCTCGCCCTGATGGCCTCGGCGGACTCGCCGCGCACCGAGGCCATCTCCTCTATGGCCTTGTTCACATCCTCGTCGGTGGCCTGTATATCCTCCCTGTCCGCTATGGCGTCGAGGACTATGTCACCGCGGGCCTGCTTTTCGGCCATCTCGCGGTACCTCTTCTTGGACTCGTCGGATATCACGTCGATCCCCATGGGATTGATCAGCCCCTTGCGCACGCCGTCCAGCACGTTGTTCATGACCTGCACGTAATACCTGTCCACCAGGGACTCCGGAACATCAAAGGGATTGCGCTCCTCGATCTTTTCGAGCACCTCCTTCTGAAGCCTCTCCTTTTCGGCCTTCTCCTTTACGCGCCTGATCTCTTCCCTGACCTTGTCCTTCAGCTCATCGAGGCTCTCGCACATCAGGTCCTTTGCGAAGTCGTCGTCGAGCGCTGGCAGGACCTTCTCCTTGACGGACTTGATCCTCACGCTGAAGACCGCGTCCTTGCCGGCCACCCTCTTGTCATGGTAGGTGGCCGGGAACGGCTTTGTGAACTGGCGCACCTCACCGGCCTTTGCGCCCTTCGCCACCTCCTCGAACTCAGGCAGTATCGCGCCTTCGTCGCCTATGATGAACCTGTAGTCCTTGCGGCCCGCTCCCTTGAGCGGTTCGCCGTCGACCGAGCACTCGAAGTCGACCGTCACCAGGTCTCCCGTGCCAGCGCCCCTGTCTGCGTCCTTGAACTGCCCGTTACGCTCCCTCAGCATGTCGAGGTTCCGCTCCATCTCCTCCTCTGTCACCTCCACCGGCTCCCTCTTGACCTCGATGTTCCTGTAGGTCTCAGGGTCTATATCCGGCATTATGTCGACTATGGCGCTGTAGACGAGCGCGGACCCTTCGCTGAGGTTCTTTATGTCCACATCGGGCATGCCGATGACCTTGAGCCCGCTCTCCTTGACCGCATCGGGGTAGGTCCTCTCAATCAGCCTTCTTGCCACGTCACCGAGGACCTGCTTTCCGAACTTCTGCCTGAGGATGTGCTCTGGCACCCTGCCCTTGCGAAAGCCCTGGACCGAGGCCTCCGGCCTCAGGGCGTCATACTCCTTTTTTACCGCAGCGGAGAACTCATCTTCCGGAACCTCCACCTTGAGCATCTTTTTTAAGGGTCCTAACTCCTCTACCTCTACCTTCATCTACGCTCACCTTTCCTTTTTTTATTTACTGGACACTTCGCTCACTAACCCCGAAGCGCAAGCTTCGGGAAATGCGCTAACTATGTTTGAAGCCCCCTGCAGCGCGCAAGAGGGGAATCTGATCGCTCGCCTGCCGCAAAACACACCGCTCGACGCCTCCCGGCGCCTCGCCCGCCGCTTGAGGCCACGGCGCAACGCCTTGCTCAACGCATTCTGGTGCGAGAGGGGGGAGTCGGTCTGCGCTCGGCTACTCCCGTAGCCTCGCTTCGACACCGGCCGCCCTCGCTTACGTCCGCACTCCCGTGCGGACTCTTCCTCGCTCATCGCTCGGCGCTCCGGCGTCGTTCGACTCCCGCCGGCGCTCGACGCCTCCCGGCGTCTCGCTCCGTTTATAGGGCTCCAACCGTGCGCCCACTCTCCGGCATTCTGGTGCGAGAGGGGGGAGTCGAACCCCCACGGTTGCCCACCAGATCCTAAGTCTGGCGCGTCTGCCTGTTCCGCCACTCTCGCGAGGCCACAGCGGTTCGGATGTTAACCACGGCTAGGTCACGGCATCCTCTGCGAATGCACAATACCTGTGAAAGGGGACAAGCCTATCATGCAGGGCTTTTGAAATCCATGAAATCACTTGTAATTATTATAATTAATAAACCCAGGCCATGCAACAAAAATATACCCGCTTTTCGGCACAGGGCCTCCCCTGCGTTGGCCAAGGACGGCGGCATGGACTGTTTTGTCTGGAAAATCTTCGGCTTCCCCAATTCCAAGACAAATACACCGCCACCCCACAAACGGTGTAGAACCTTCAGATGCAGGTAATAAATACTTCCTTAAAATGTTCCCACGGGCCTCAAACAGGCTTCTGAACATGCATCGCGAGTGCTGACCCCGGAGCCCGCTTCGGGGTTGGCGAGCGAAATGTAATTGTATAATTCCTTACATGAGAAGATTCCCTGAGCCCACTGCAGGGAGCTTCAATCCGCCTGTAACAGGTTGTGGGCGGTGGGGGCACCGGCTGTTCATCTTCATGAAGTCGAGCGTCAGGGACCGCTTCGAGACCAAGGCCAGCCTAACCCATTTTCAGGCGCAGCTGATAAACATGGACAAACATGTCATACTGATACAGAAAAGCAAGACGAACCGATGGAGGTAAAACATATCTTTGGTAATCATATCGTCCATGGGTAAGCTCGCCATACCCGGGGAGGTGCGCGAAGCCCTCTCGATATAATCGGACCAAAAGGTCTTCCTCAAGGGGAAGGCCGTGCAGAGATCATACCGTTCCGAAGACCCGGTCAAAGGCTTTGCGGTATCTTCAAAAAGGATCATCGCTTGCGAGGTAGCTCCTCGGGCGAAAGGATGGGACGAGACCTGAAGAAAAAAAGATTGCTTGGCTCCTTTGCGATACTTGCATACCTGAAATTTGATCATCGACTAAAGGCACGGGCCTTCTTCAAAGAGCGGACGGCACCTCAAAAAAACAAAAAAGAGGGGCGGTTTGATACCCGCCCCTCTTTCGTTACATACGTATCTACGAGACCGGACCTTAGAAGTTCGCGGTGAGCATCACGTACGCATAGTCCAAGTCCTCTGTGTCGCTGGCCGTTCCTGCGGCACCGTTCTTCTCCCAGTAATCCTCCATGCGTTCGCCCGCGAAGAAGCGGGAAACCCCGGCCAGGAAGGTCACGGCGCTGTTGTACTTGTACTTCACGGTGAGGTCTATCTCGCTTCCGACCTCGTCAGAGCAGGTGGCTCCCGTGGTGGTGGTGCAACCCGCGGCACGGAGCCCTGAAGGAGCGGCCATGTTCCAATGGCCTGCGCCGTACCAGCCGTCCTTTGCCTCGTCGAGCTCGAAGTTCCAGTAGTCGAGCTTGACGAAGGTCTTAGGGGTGACCTTTGCGCTGGCGTAGAGGTTCCATGCCTTGACGTTCCTCCACCCCTGCTGGTCTGCGTAACCATAGTGGCCGTGGTTCGTGGGGAAGAGGTTCGAGAAGGTCTCTATGTCGTTGTCCGATGAGTTACCGTCACCCGATGCAACGGTGTACTCGCCGCCCACCCTGAGGCCCATCGGGGCGCCCGGGATTGCGGCGCCTGCCCTTATGGCCAGTGCGTCGGCGTCAATGTCATAGTCATTTGTAGTGGTGTTTATCTCACCGGTCTGCTTGGCGTACTCGACGGTGTAGTCGACGATCCCTGCCTTGCCCTTGAGCCTTGCACCATAGGTCCAGAGCTTCTGGGCCTCGTCAATGGTGCCTGAAACAGTGTTGTTGTTGGCGATCATCTGCGTGGAGCTACCGTCCCTCAGGAGGAGCAGGTAGAGGTCAAGCGCGTTGTTGGGTATGGTCTTTACCGTAGCGTATGCGCCGTAGAAGTCCTGGTCATTGTCGTCCTTGACCGATGTGGCGTTGTTCTCATTTATCTTCGATGTCCAGAAGTCGACATCTAGCAAGTCGCTCCTGTACATGGCCTTAACCGCGTCGAAGCTCCTGCCGTTGTTCGACCATCCGAAGGAGCCTATGAGCCTCTCGTCTCCGTAGACGAGCTCCTGGCGGCCGACCTTTAAGGCAAAGGGCGTGCCGAAGACGCTGTCGATCAGGACGTAGGACTCGTGGAGGTCAAGAGTGTTGACGCCTGTATCCGTCAGGTTGGGGCCGCCTTGCCCTGCCTGGTTAGCCCCCCAGTTCCTCGTATCCTGTATGGTTATCTTCACGGTCACGTCGTCCGTGGGCTTGGCAACACCCCAGAGCCTCACCCTCTGGCCCCAGAAGCCAAGCTGGTCTTTGTCAGCCGAACTTGCGCGAGCGTTATCGTCTGCAAAGTCCGTGTTACTCTTCTGTTCGGCCCTCAGCCGGTACTGGCCGCCGAATTCGACCCCGGCCTCGGAGGGCATGGTCCACACCAGAAGTGCGGCAAATGCAATAAACAGTGCCCAGAGCTTTTTCATTACTCGCCTCCTTCGTTTGTTGTTCTTCGGTGGTTCAAAAGCTTGAGTCAGCCGGGCATGGAGGCCCGGTCGCTTCTTCCCTTCACCTGCCTTTCCTCGAAAATTTTACGATGTAGTAGTTCACCAAGGCCTTGTAGGGCCTTAAATTCCTCATGACTCTATCATCAGGAAAATCCCCTTGTCAAGTCTTTTTTTGCACTTCTTTACATTTATGTTGTTTTTTCTTAAGGGGCACTCGAAGGCCCAGTCCCGAGGCGTTCATATCACCCCGGCCTTTATGAGGTCGTGGAGGTGCACTACCCCCACTATGTCGTCTGAGCCGCCGCCTGAGTGCACGAAAAGCGCGGTTATGGAGTGCTCCTCCATCTTCCTCAACGCGGCCTCCGCAAGGGCATCGGCGGATACGAGCTTTGGGTTCGATGTCATGACCTCGCCGGCCTTCCTTTCGAAGACCCCCATGCCCTTCTCAAGCGCCCTCCTGAGGTCGCCGTCCGTTATGACACCCACGAGCCTTCCATCCTCGAATACACCGGTTATGCCGAGCCTCTTTGCGGTCATCTCGAGGATCGCCTCCTTCATCTCGGTCGACGGCGTGACGGCCGGGATGTCCTCTCCCGCGTGCATGAGCTCCCTTACCTTCATGAGCCTTCGGCCGAGGCTTCCCGCAGGGTGGAGCGTTGCGAAGTCCTCCTCCCTGAAGCCGCGCCTTTCAAGGAGCACCACGGCCAGGGCGTCCCCCATGGCGAGGGTGGCGGTGGTGGAGGCGGTCGGGGCAAGGCCCAGCGGGCAGGCCTCCTCCCTTACGCCAACGTCTATGACCACGTCGGCGTAGCCCGCAAGCGTGGAGCCTGTCCTTCCGGTCATGACTATCATGCCCACTCCGAGCCTCTTTACCGCCGGGAGCATCCTTATGATCTCCTCGGTCTCGCCCGAGTTGGAGACCGCAAGCAGTATGTCGCCCCTTGTGAGCATGCCGAGGTCGCCGTGGGCACCCTCGGCCGGGTGGAGGAAGAAGGCCGGCGTGCCGGTGGAGGCGAGCGTGGAGGCGATCTTCTGGCAGATGATCCCGCTCTTGCCCATGCCCGTTACGACCACCTTGCCCCGGGTCTCGAGGATGAGGTCCACGGCCCTCGTGAAGCTTGCATCAAGCCTGTCCTTCAGCGAAGAGACGGCCTCGGCCTCTATCTCTATAACACGCCTTGCGGCCTCGATGGATATGTCTTCCTTCATGCCGGTTCCCATTGAAAAGCCACTTCCCTCCGATCACCCGGCAAGCGGGGATACGGTCTGTCTTACGAGATCGTCTATCTCCTTGAGCCTTCCAAGCAGCCCCTCCACGTCCCCGAGCGCTATCGAGTTCGGTCCGTCGGAGAGCGCCCTTTCGGGGTCAGGGTGCACCTCCATGAATATACCGTCAATGCCGACCGCGGCAGCGGCCCTTGCAAGGTAGCCCACCATGCGCCTGTCGCCACCCGAGGAGGTGCCCCTCTCTGACGGGAGCTGCACGCTGTGGGTCGCGTCGAAGACGACCGGGAAGCCTGTCTCCCGCATGAGCGGAATGGACCTGAAGTCGACAACAAGGTTGTTGTAACCGAATGATGTGCCGCGCTCGGTGAGTATCACCCTGTCGTTGCCCGTGGAAAGCACCTTCCTTGCGGCCTCCTTCATGGCCGCCGGGGCCATGAACTGGCCCTTCTTTATGTTCACCGGAAGGCCGGTCCTTCCGGCCTCCACTAAAAGGTCCGTCTGACGCGAGAGGAAGGCGGGGATCTGGATGCAGTCGACGACCTCCGAGACCGGTCCGCACTCGTGCCTGCAGTGCACGTCCGTGAGAACGGCGACACCGTACTCCTCCCTGATCCGCCTTAAGAGCCCGAGGCCCTTTTCCATGCCCGGCCCCCTGTAGGAGTCCACCGATGTCCTGTTGGCCTTGTCGTACGAGGCCTTGAAGACAAAGGGTATCGAGAGCCTCTCCGTGACCTCCAAAAGTGTCTCGAGTGTAACGAGCGTGGTCTTCTCATCCTCTATGACACAGGGGCCGGCGAAGACGACCATCGCGTTGCCGCCTACCGTGACATCTCCTATCCTTATCTTCTTCACCATAAGTAGTAATACTGTGTCGCCACCTCCCTTCACGCCGGGGGAGCAAAAGAGGAGATTGCTTCGGGACTTCGTCCCTCGCAATGACGTGAAAGGGGCATCGGCGTTTTCTTTATCATTGCAAAGCGGAGCACCGTGTTGATAGAACGTACGAAGCAACCTTACCGGGGAGGAGGTGCTTTTCGATCTCCTCCAATCCCAGGAAGCTTCGAGGCAGAAATAGGTGATTGCTTCAGGTCTTAGGCCTCCGCAATGGCCTCAATATATAATAACCGCATGCGAAGCGGTCCAGCGATTCATTAGGAAAACACTGATTTATTACCTGTCTCGTCATTGCGAGCGCAGCGAAGCAATCTCGTTTTTAGTAAAATCAAACACTTAGAGATTGCTTCGTCGCTTAGCTCTGTTAGACGAATTAATCAGAGTTTCCTTAGAAATTGATTGACCGCCTCCACCGCACCCGGGACCCTGAAGCCCCAC
>WGEY01000018.1 GCA_015492495.1 Deltaproteobacteria bacterium
CCGAGAGGTTTGCAACCAGGTCCCGGAGGCTCGTCCTTGAGGAAAGCTGGGCCGAGGCCATGGCCACGAACTGGCTCCAGCGGTCGAATTTGCGGAACTTGCGGCCCGAATGGTGCTCTCTTGCAAGGGCCTCGAATTCATGTCTCGAAAAGATTTTGAGCATTTGACTCATAACTGTGTTACAATGCGCCATAGCCTGAACCTCCTTTGTTTTCAATGGTTTGTAGTAAACGCATTGTATCACAGAGGCACGGTTCAGGCTATTTTTATCTCATGTTAATGGGACAGCAGTGAATTCGAAGTTCCTTTTCTGCAATTTAATAGGGTCTGTTTCTTATCGCTAAAAACTATTTATTGAAAGAGGAGGGGTTTAAGATGCGTATCACAGAGGTGAAGGTCCTGCCGGTGGAAGGCGACGAGCGCCTCAAGGCGTTTGTAAGCATCAAGCTTGACGGATGCTTCGTGGTGAGGGACATGAAGATCATCAAGGGGAACAACGGCTATTTTGTCGCCATGCCCGCCAAGAAGATGAAGGACGGAACCTACAGGGACCTTGTCCATCCGCTCGACCAACCCACGAGGCAGATGGTCGAGGATATAGTGCTTGAAGAGTACAGGCGTACCATTTCAGAAGGCAGCTCTGTGGCAGTAACAGACAGGGCAAAGCCGATGGCCACGGCGTAAGACCTCCTTAACCGTGCGCACGCGGGTCTTGAGACCATGCGCGCCAATAGTTTGACGCATGGGTGGTCTATTCCTGCGTTGCGCCGGTGCCACGGCTCTATCGGTATTCCGTGCTCACGGCCCACCTATGCTACCTGGAGTTTTCTTCCCGGTTTCACCCTCCATGCCTAACCAGGGTGCTTTGCTCACCCCCTGCGTTCCATATCAATCGCCGCCGACATGGTGATGCGGCGTTGGGCGGCGATGCCGACATTGGTGGATAAGTTTCTAATAACATTCGATATTTCTATTGCATATTGTACCCTTTTGCAGTATAAGTTAGAGATGGAGACGACGGCAAGTGGTTCACACCTGTTTGTTGTAGGTGCAATACACCTGAGGAGACGCGGATGAAAGGGATCATACTGGCTGGGGGGCTTGGCACAAGGCTCTATCCTCTCACAAAGGTTACCAACAAGCATCTCCTGCCGATATACAACGCACCGATGATATATTATCCCCTGAGGTGCCTTGTGACGGCAGGGATCAAGGACATCATGATCGTGACCGGGGGCAACAGCGCTGGGGACTTTCTGAAGCTCCTCGGCAACGGCAGGGACTTCGGCCTCAAGCACCTCAACTACACCTATCAGGAGGGGGAGGGCGGCATAGCAGAGGCACTGGGGCTGTGCGAACACTTTGCTGAGAACGAAAAGGTCTGTGTCGTACTCGGCGATAATATTATAGAAAAAAACATCCTGGATTGTGTAAAGGCATTCGAGGCCCAGAAGGACGGGGCCATGATAATACTCAAGAAGGTTCCGGACCCGGAAAGGTTCGGTGTGCCGATGTTTGCCGCGGATGGCAGGATAGTCAGGATAGAAGAGAAGCCAGAGAGGCCCGGTTCCGACTACGCGGTAACCGGGATATACATGTATGACAGCACGGTCTTCGACATCATAAAGACACTGAAGCCTTCAGACAGGGGGGAGCTCGAGATAACCGACGTGAACAACGCCTATATCAAGATGGGCAACCTCGAGTGGCGTGAGCTGGATGGCTGGTGGACCGATGCGGGGACCTTTGATTCACTCCTTAAGGCCAGCCGCCTTGTAGCCGAGACCGGGGCGAACAAGGTGGAGTGATCCGCAGGATGAAAGCCTTCAGCAAAGCACGACGCAAAGTCCTTGTCACAGGCGCTGGCGGCATGCTCGCCTCGGACCTTTGCCCCCTTCTCTCCGAGGAGGGGTACGAGGTCGTCGCACTTTCCAGGACGCAACTTGACATAACGGATGCCTCAATGGTCAGAGATGTGGTCGAGAGGGTCCAACCCTGGTGCGTGGTAAACTGCGCAGCCTATACCAGGGTTGACGATGCCGAGGATGAGAAGGATCTGGCATTTTCTGTAAACGCCGCAGGGGCTGGGAACCTGGCCATGACGGCGGGCCGGGTCGGTGCCCGGCTTGTGCATGTCTCGACGGACTTCGTCTTCGATGGTGAAAAGAATGTTCCTTACAAGGAGGATGACGCGCCCAACCCGCTCAACACATACGGTATGTCGAAGCTTCAGGGCGAGCGGCTCGTAAGGGACGGAACCGATGACCACATCATCATACGCTCGTCCTGGCTTTACGGACCGGGCGGAGAGAACTTTGTAAGAAGGATAATATCAAAGGCAGGGGAGAGCGAGGAGCTTTCGGTCGTCTACGACCAGGTGGGTAGTCCGACGTACACCGCAGACCTTGCCGCCGCCGTATTGCACCTAATGGAGGAGGCGCCTGCGGGCGTATACAACTTTTCGAACGAGGGGGTCGCGAGCTGGTATGATCTTGCATACATGGCCGTTGAGGCTGCAAGGGCAAAGGGTGTCTCCCTTAAGCTCCAGAGGTTGAAGCCGATACTGACGGAAGAGTACCCGACCCCGGCAAAGAGACCCAGGTACTCGGTGCTTGACAAGGAGAGGTACAGGGATACAACCGGTACGGCCATCGCCCACTGGGTGGATGCGCTTTCAAGGTACGTGGACAGTATGTGGCAGGGCCGGAGGACCGGAGGAGGTGGATGATAGAGGGGGTCTTGGTTAAGGTTTTGAGCCGACATGGCGATAAGAGGGGGTGGCTCATCGAGCTCTTCAGGAGCGATGAGGTGGATGAGTCCATAATGCCCGTTATGTCCTATGTCTCGCTCACCAACCCCGGTACCTCCCGGGGACCGCACGAGCACAGGTTCCAGACGGACTACTTCTGCTTCATCGGGCCCTCGAACTTCAAGGTCTATCTGTGGGACAACAGGCCGGGTTCGAAGACATACGGACGAAGGGATGTCCTGGTCGTAGGCGAAGAGCGGCCGACCGCGGTGGTTGTTCCTCCCGGCGTGGTGCATGCGTACAAGAACGTGGGCCCGGTGCCGGGGCTTGTCTTCAACGCGCCAAACCGCCTTTACAGGGGAGAGGGGCGCAGTGAAGATGTCGACGAGATAAGGTACGAGGACAGGCCAGGGTCGGAGTTCATCCTGGATTGATCCTCTCCGTGTCCGTGTGTCCGTCCTGTTGGGCGCCCGGATTATGAAGCTCCCCAGGCCGGCCATGGCCTGCCCGTAGGCGAAGGGGTGGTCTTCGATGTGCAGCGGATGCTCGTAATTACGTGATGCGCTTGCAATGACAACTTCGGAAGTTTTACAGGGCCTCCCCGTGATTACCAGTAGGTTTCTCAAGGGATAGAAGATGAAGATTCTTGTGACAGGCGGTGCCGGCTTCATAGGCTCGAACCTTGTGCGGCATCTGGTCAATAAGTACCCGGATTACAGGATAGTCAACCTGGACAAGCTCACCTACGCCGGGAACCTCGAAAGCCTCCGTGACGTGGAGTCGAACCCGGCCTACACCTTTGTAAGAGGGGATATATGCAACGGCCCGCTTGTTACGGAGGTGTTTGAAGAGTACGGCGTGGAGTGCGTCATCCACCTTGCCGCGGAAAGCCATGTGGACCGTTCCATCCTCAGCGCGGAGGAGTTCCTGAGGACAAACGTGCTCGGCACCTACACGCTCCTGGAATCCGCCAGGCGTTACTGGTCACGCAAGGGGAGCTCTAAGAGGCACGTCTTCGTCAATGTGAGCACCGACGAGGTCTACGGCTCCCTCGGCACGGAAGGTGTTTTCACCGAGCGCTCCCCGTACGAGCCGAACAGCCCGTACTCCGCCTCCAAGGCGGGTGCCGACCACCTTGCGCGCGCCTACTTCAAGACCCACGGGCTCCCGGTTGTGACGACACACTGTTCGAACAATTACGGTCCCTTCCAGTTGCCGGAAAAACTCATCCCCCTCGTCATACTGAACGCACTCGAAGGCAAGGAGTTGCCGGTGTACGGCAAGGGTACGAACGTAAGGGACTGGCTTTACGTCAAGGATCACTGCACGGCGCTCGATCTCGTCCTTCACAGGGGCATGCCCGGTGAGACGTACAATATCGGCGCAGGCAACGAGTGGAGGAACATAGATCTAGTGAAACGGATCTGCCGTGAGCTCGACGAACTCATCCCTGATTCGCCGCATGTTCCGCATTCGTCGCTCATAAGGTTCGTCAAGGACAGGCCGGGCCACGACATGCGTTACGCCATAGACGCCACGAAGATAAGGAGCGAGCTGGGCTGGAGGCCCGGCCACGGTTTTGAAGAGGGGCTGCGAGACACCATACGGTGGTATATGGAAAACATCGAGTGGTGCAACCGCGTAAGGAGCGGCGCCTACAGGGAATATTACGAGAAGAACTATTCAAGGAGGTAGCATTTCATGCACGTATGCATCGTGGGTACCGGTTACGTCGGACTTGTCACCGGTGCGTGTTTCGCCGACTTCGGAGTGGACGTCGTCTGCGTGGACAAGGATGCGGAGAAGATAAAGAGGCTGATCGACGGAGAGATACCGATCTATGAGCCCGGCCTCAAGGAGCTCGTGGACAAGAACCTGAGGGAGGGCAGGCTCTCCTTCACGACCGACATAGGCGGGAGCATAAGGAGTTCGCTCGTGGTCTTCATCGCCGTTGGCACCCCACCGAGGGGCGACGGCTCCACGGACCTCAGGTACGTGGAGGAGGTCTCAAGGACCATAGCCTCGAACCTCAACGGATACAAGGTCATAGTAACCAAGAGCACCGTTCCGGTTGGTACCGGCAGGCTTATAGAGAAGATCGTAAGGGAGGAGAGGAAGGAAGAGCACCTCTTCGATGTGGCCTCGAACCCGGAGTTCCTGAGAGAGGGCTCGGCGGTGGAGGACTTCATGAGACCGGACAGGATCGTCATAGGCGCCAGGAACGAGCAGGCCGTGGCCATATTGAAGGACCTTTACTCGCCGCTGTATCTGAGGGACACCCCGTTTGTAGTCACGGACATAGAGACCGCTGAGATCATAAAGTACGCGTCTAACGCCTTCCTTGCCACAAAGATTTCATTCATAAACGAAATCGCCAACCTGTGCGAGAGGGCCGGAGCGGACGTGCATACCGTGGCAAAGGCCATGGGGCTGGACAGGAGGATAGGCCCCAAGTTCCTTCATCCCGGACCCGGCTACGGCGGCTCGTGTCTTCCGAAGGACACCATGGCACTTGCTGACATCGCCGGGAAGCTGGACTACAGGTTCAGGCTCATGGAGGCGGTCATAGATGTAAACCGGGAACAGAGAAACCTCATGGTGGCGAAGATAAGAAGGTCGGTAGGGGAGCTCGACGGCACCACCATAGGTCTTTTGGGGCTCACCTTCAAACCAAATACCGACGACATAAGGGAGTCCCCCGCCGTTGATATAGCCATGAGCCTGATAAAGGAAAACGCCAGGATAAAGGCCTTTGATCCGGCCGGCATGGAGAATGCATCCAGGGTCCTGCCGGAGACCGTGACCTATTGCAAGGATGCCTATGATGTGGCAGAGGGGTGCGACTGCCTCGTTATAGCCACTGAGTGGAACCAGTTCAGGAAGCTCGACATGGACAGGATCAAGGGGCTTCTGAGGCGGCCGGTCGTGGTTGACCTGAGAAACATCTACGACCCCAACAGGATGCGGGAGATGGGCTTTGATTATGCGTCCGTGGGAAGATAATTCCTCGAGGATGCACGATGGAGCGGAGCTTGGAATGCCAGGGGCCTTCCAAGTTTTTTCAGCGGTTTTGCGGAACTGCTTTACGGCGGCGGCAGGGTGAAGGAAGAATTGTCTTGACTACGGTTGAGTAAATATGTATATCATAAGGCTGGAAGAAGAGGGGTTTTACGCTGAAAGAGGCGGCATAACCCTGAGGGGCTTTTTCTGGATACTGCTCTTGGGATTGGTGCTGTATGTCGCCTATCTCGTCGTGCCTCCCTACATAGACTACCGCATGTTGAGCATAGAGGTGGCGGCAGAGGCCAGAACGGCCCACCGGTATGACGACGGCGAGATCAGGAACCGAATACTGGAGAAGGCGCGGTACTGGGAAGTACCGGTCGAAGCGGGGAATATAGAGATAACGAGAGGGAGTGACGATATAGAAATATCGGTCGAATACGGGGTCCCGGTCCGTTTCTTTACGTACGAAAAGACCTTCTTCTACCGTATCTATCTCAAGGAACCCCTCAGAAAGACGTGAAGTAATACTAAAGTTATTAAGGACGCCATACATAACATCTATATCGATCAACCCTTTTAACTTAATCCCGTGAGATTAAGAAGGGGGAACAGAGTGAATACTGATACAGCGAAATTGACTCGGGAAGGCCTCCGCATCCATAAGGGTACGGAGGCTTTTTTTTGATGGGGGGAGGTCCGGTATGAAACCCAGGGTGGTCATGGACGGCAAGGGTATCGAGAGGGCCCTTGCCAGGATCGCACATGAGATACTGGAGAGGAACAAGGGGACCGAGGATCTCGTGATACTTGGGATACCCACGAGGGGATACCATCTTGCCATAAGGCTACAGCGCAAGATAGAGGAGATCGAGGGTGTGCGTGTGCCGACCGGGTCGGTGGATGCGACCCTGTACAGGGATGATATAGGGTTGAAGGAGACGCAGCCGCTCAAGAAGATGGAGATACCGATATCCATAGACGGGAAGGTCGTCGTGATGGTTGACGACGTGCTCTATAC
>WGEY01000019.1 GCA_015492495.1 Deltaproteobacteria bacterium
ACCTAACTCCTTGACTATCTGTGCAGCTTGTGAGAAGTTCTCTATCGTGGCTCTCTGGGCCATAGGGGTACCTCCTTATAGTTGGTATAGTTGGACCGCTATAAATGGTACCCCTTCCTCTTTACTGACACAAGATAAGATACATTACCGGTTCGGGGTGTGGCTTTATTTACCGGTGAAAGATATGTTATGATAGAAAAACATCTGGGATCATTTCAGAAAAATCGTGTGGAAGGAAGCCATGCAGGATACGGTTGATGAGACGAAGAAACAGGGGGACGACAAGAACAAGCCTTCCACCACCACGGGGAAGGAGTCCGCAAAGGAACGGATAAGGAGGATCAAGGCCCTTTACTGCTACAACTGCGGGGAGCGTGTAACCCCTGACACGGTCCAGTGTCCTAAGTGCGGGGCCACTGCGGACGGTTTCAATCCGAACTGGATATTGAGGGTGGTGCTGGGGGTGGTTATCGGGATGTTACTGTGGGCGATATTCTGGTGACGGCGCGATCACGGTGAGCGTACCTACTTCAACAACCTTTCTCCGAGCCCGTAATGGTGCCCGGCCCTTGCATACTCCTTCAGGGCCAGGGGCAGGAGCCTCTCGATCTCCTGTATCCTCTTTTCATCCGAGGGATGGGTGGACAGGAACTCCGGGATCTGCTTTCCCTTCTTCAACTTGTTGAACCGGCGCCAGAAGTTCACCGCCTCCCTGGGATCATACCCGGCACGCGCCATGTAGATGAGTCCGATGTAGTCCGCCTCGGCCTCGTTCATGCGGCTGAAAGGGAGGGTTATCCCCACCGTCGCGCCGAGGCCGAGTGCGGCGAGTATCAGGTCCTTGTTATTCCTGTCTTCGAGCCTTATGGCCGCGGCGGTGAGCACGCCCGTCATTATGAGCTCCTGTGAGAGGCGCTGCGCACCGTGTCGTGCGATGGCGTGCGCGACCTCGTGCCCCATGACGGTCGCCACCCCGGCCTCGTTCTCGCATACGCCGAGTATCCCCTCATAAAACGCCACCTTGCCGCCCGGAAGGGCGAATGCGTTCTTCTCCTTGGACTCGATGAGCGTAAACTCCCAGTCCAGGTCCGGCATATCGCTCACACTCGCTATGCGCCGGCCGACCCTGCGTATTATCGCCTTGAGCCTCTCGTCTCCGCTCTCCTTCTCCTTGTTGAGGACCTCGCGGTAGGCCTGGGCGCCCAGGGCCAGCTCCTGTTCGAACGGAATGAGTATGAGGGCCTTGCGCTCGGTGACGGGTGTGGTGACGCATGCCGTAACAAGGAGTGTCAGGAGAATGTAAAGTAGATACCTCTTTCGAACCAACTCAAAATGCCTCCGGAACGGCACATTGGCCGGACAGGCTCGAAACCGGTCCTGTCTCCGGCGCTGAACTCCTCGATTCTACCCCATCTTCCAGTACGAATCAAATGCCACTCTACTGCTGCCATGCTGTAGGGGACGACCTGTGAAGGCGCTAAGGCTGCCCCTTATGAGGGTCGACTTCCAGCCCCGTCTCCAGGTACAGGTGGGTTGCACCCACCACGGCACACGGTATGACGGCGAGGTTCAAAACCGGTATCATCATCGCCCCGGCGACCGCCAGCCCGAAGCCCTGGCAACGTCCCAGGGTCCGCCGCATGTAGGAGAACTTGGCCCTTAAGGACATCCCACGCCTGTCGAATGTGTAGGAGAGAAACTCGAGCGCCGATACGAAGCCCGTAAAAAGCGCCCACAGGACCGGCACCACGAGGTTTAAGACCGGTATGACCGAGAGCACCGAGGTGACGAGCACGAGTGCGCCGAGGGCCACGAGGTACAGCACAAGTCGCTTCACCTCCTGCCAGACCGCGGCCATCACGCCCAGCCCTTCGGCCACCTTCCTTCCGGTCTTAAGTTCCTCGTACTTGGCGGAGAGCATTTCATTGAAGGGCGAGGCTATGATAGTGGCCACCACGAAGAATGTTAAGTAGATCCCGAAGACGATCACCACCGAGAACACGATCCAGCCGAAGAATCTAAGCACACTTACGTACCAAGCATCACCCACGGGCAGCAGGAGTTGCATCAGATCACCGAAGAAGTAGACGCCCGCCCCCACGACAAGGGCGTAGACAACGGTGTTTATGAGCACAGGAATCCATACGTAGGGCCATAGCCTTCGCGTGGATAGAAGGATCCTTACGCCCCTGAAAAAGTCGCCTGTACCTCTCAAAAGACCGGTCATTGGTTTCGCCAAACAGAAGGTTGCAGAAACCGGGGAACCTCTACGGCGCCATGAACATGCACTGCGACCGCCTGTCCGCAGTTCCGGGAAAGGCGGTCATTCCCCGCGGCCCGCTGCCGGGGCTTCAATCTTTTATCACAGGGGGAAAACATAGTAAAGGCATTCCGGAAGGACGGCGGCGGAACCCGTGCTTCTTTCAAGAGGTTATCAAACAAACCACCTTCAAAGAACCGGGACGCCAGCGTCTGGACCATCCGACGAACCCGGCCCCAGGGCAAGCCGATTTGTTCTTGAATTATTGACAGAAAACAGGTAAAAACATGGATGATTGGAGAGAAGCTCAAACACGGCGGACCCAAAATGAAAACACGCCACAAAATCATCATAGGCGATTCGAGGCAGATGGTGGAAGTGCCCGATGAATCGGTTCATCTGGTTATCACATCTCCTCCTTATTGGCAATTAAAAGATTACGGCAACGGCAACCAGATAGGCTTCAACGACTCCTACGAGGATTATATCAACAACCTCAACCTTGTCTGGAAGGAGTGCCACAGGGTCCTTCACAACGGATGCAGGTTGTGCATCAACATAGGCGACCAGTTCGCCCGCTCCGTTTACTACGGCCGTTATAAAGTGATTCCGATCCGAACCGAAGTCATCAAATTCTGTGAGACGATCGGCTTTGATTACATGGGCGCCATAATCTGGCAGAAGGTCACCACCTGCAACACTACGGGCGGGGCGACGGTAATGGGTTCGTTTCCCTACCCAAGAAACGGGATCATAAAGATAGATTACGAGTTTATTCTTATATTCAAAAAATGCGGCACCCCACCGCGTGTTACAAAGGAAATCAAGGAGAAGTCAAAACTGACCACGCAGGAATGGAACGAATATTTTTACGGACACTGGAACTTCTCCGGAGAGAGGCAGGACAAACACCTTGCCGTATTCCCTCAAGAACTGCCACGGAGGCTTATCAAGATGTTCAGCTTCGTAGGCGACACCGTCCTTGACCCCTTCCTCGGAAGCGGAACCACCTCATCGGCGGCCAAAGATCTGAACAGGAACTCCATAGGCTACGAGATAAACGAGGACTTCCTCCCACTTATCGAGGAAAAGCTTGGGGTTAATCAGCCGAATATCTTTAATATCGCAAAGTTCGAAGTAAGCAGGCAGAAAAAACCAACAACAGATTGGGGGGAGATGATCGAGAGGTTGCCATATGTTTTCAGGGATCCCATAAGGTTCGACAAAAAGATCGATCCTAAAAAATTAATGTTCGGCTCGAGGATCGATAATACCCACTGCAAGAGAGAAGAATATTATTCCGTAAAAGAGGTCACATCCCCGGAAACACTGATTTTAAGTAATGGGCTGAAAGTCAGACTTATCGGAATCAAGACGCGGCCTCAAAGCGTATCGCAGGCCGTCGAGTTCCTGAAGGAAAAGACAAGGGGGCGGAAAGTTTTCTTGAAGTTCGATGCAGTCACAAGATACGACAAAAAAGACAACCTGCTTTGCTACCTCTACCTGGAGAACAAGACCTTCGTCAACATCCATTACGTCAAGACAGGTCTTGTCTATGTCGACGCCTCATACGACTACAAGTACAAAAACAAGTTTCTTTCCCTTGAAAACCAACTGAAAAAAGATATGGTCAGTGCGAATAAAGCTTAAAAGTGACGAAATCAGAAGGATCCTCGACATCGAAGGCCCGGAGTTCCCAAAGTATGTCACCCAGATATTGAATCTGGCGAATCGAAACGCTCAAGGAACAAGGCCCAAGATCGTGGGGCAGATGAGCGAACTCATAAAAGAATTCGACGGGTTTACACTTCGGGAGTGGGAGGAGTGGTACCTCGGGAAAAATCCCGGCGCTATCGAAAATGCTACGGACAAGATCATGGGGATGGTCGATAACCTCAAAGAGGCCATAGACAAGATTGATAGAGATATGGTCTTCAGATGGGTTGAAGACTTTGTCATTATAAAGACATTCATCGGGCTAAAATTTCAAGAAGCGATATTGAAAAAGGGGGCTGAGTTCAAGGGTACAACGTACCGCTCGGCATCGCCGGAAGATGAATCTCAGGGAATCGACGGGTATATAGGAGAGATTCCCGTCTCGATAAAGCCCGACACATACAGGTTAAAGGAGGAGCTTCCCGAAAGCATACGGTCAAGAACCGTTTTTTACAAGAAAGTCGATGACGGAATTATGGTTGATTACGGTGAGATAATATAACGGAGGATAAGGTGACGACATAAAGAAATGAGTGCTTTCCAACTACCGGGGAAAGTATCTGTGGAGGGGAAGCGGTAACGAACGGATATCACCCACCAGATGGGTTTGGCCATACACGCCAGAAAAGCTTCGACCTCCTTCACTTATCGAGGCCCCTGAACCGGATGACGCCGACACGGATCTTTTTGGTAAAAACATCATATCCTGTCCTGCAGCAGCCCTCATTGTGCACGTCTGCGGCGACATAAATGATAGCAGCTTTTCATTGTCAATATGAAGTCAAGACGAACATGCACCGCGAGCGCATTCCCCGGAGCTTGCTGCGGGGAATGTGAGCGGAATATAATTAGGGTCAACTGCTTCTTGAGAAGATGGTGGGAAGTATTAACAGTATCGGGCTACCGGTCCTCTCGATCACATCGAGGTCGGGTCTGAAGGTCGACAAGCCGACGGACAGTTTAAAACTCTATATCCTCCTCCCTCATTAATCCCATAGAGTGCCTTAAGGCCGCACGGGCGAGGTGGGCGTCGTATCTTGCCTGAAGATACTCCTTGCTTGTCTTGGAATAAAGCTCTTCAGCCTCAAGAACGTCTGTCGATGTCTTAAGCCCTTTATCAAATCCGAATCGGACTATTCTAAGGTTTTCCTCGGCCTGTGCAAGGGCCTCCCTGGACACCTCTATGCGCGTATCGGCCTCCTTTATCCCGAACCAAGCCTGCCTGACATCTGCGGCTATCCTATTTTTCAGGGCCTCGATATAGTATGCTCCCTGTCTCTCAACGGCCCTTGCCGCACTGACTTTATGGCCGGTCCTCCCCCACTCCCACAAGGGATACTCCATCAAAAGCATCACAGACCAGTTTTCCGGCTCTATGGTCGGCTGATCGGTCTGGCGCACGTACTCTGCCAAAAACTTGAAGTCAGGATAATACCCCGACTCGGCCACGCGGCGATTGTACAAAAACTCCTCCAGCTGCGCATGGGCGTATTTTAAATCCAAACGGTTCGCAAGGGCTATCTTTTCAACCTCGTCGAGAGTGCTGTTCAGGGGATCGGGGGCCTCTACCGGAACAACTTCTATCGGTTGATCAAACGGCCGATTGAGCAGCAGGTTGAGTTGCCCCCTAGCGATCACCAGGGCGTTATCTGCCTTGATGACCTCCTCCCTCGCCCGTGCGACCTCGGCCTTGACCTTAAGTAGGTCGTTCAAAGCGACTCGTCCCTTTTCATACTTAAGCTCCATGGCTGCCATGTGCGCCTGCATGGTCCTTTCGTGGTCTTCGGCAAGCGACTTCATCTCCTCCGCTTTGAGAAGAGAGATATAAGCCCACTCGGTATTAAAAAGAACATTCTCAACCGCCTGGGCGCGCTCCCACTCAGATCCCTTTTCACGGGCGCCAGCCTGACGGTACGAATAGTAAAGGCGGCCTCCTGTAAAGATGGGCTGGTTCAACTGAAGGTAGACCTTGTAGGTATCACGTTCACCGATGAGAACCTCTATGTCCCTTGAAGGAATGGGGCCTGTACCCGAATAGGTGCCGTACTCCCCCATATCCACATCCACCCTGGGGCCTATGTCCTTATGGGAGAGGTTTCCGAAAACACCCACCGAGGCGAACATCGCGGCATAACGCTCTTTACGCAACGACTGCGCCTCCGAAACCCTTTCTCTGGCGATCTTTATATCGAGGTTAACCCTGAGGGCCTCCTGCTTGGCCTCCTGCAGGGTGATCGCACCGGCCGAAGGGTGTGTCAGCGCAACCGCAATTGAAATAATCGCCAGTATCACAAAGTATTTGCTGATCGTGGATGTAGAGAAAATCTTCATTATTCCCCTTTCATTCTTAACCGGAATACAAACTCACGCATGGAAAACGTATGAAACAGAGGCTGGTGATAATCAACCCAGATTCTTGTTGGAAAACTTTTTAATCATACTTGGAGCTTCACTGCTGTCCCATTAACATGAGATAAAAATAGCCTGAACAGGGCCTCTGTGATACAATGCGTTTACTACAAACCATTGAAAACAAAGGAGGTTCAGGCTATGGCGCATTGTAACACAGTTATGAGTCAAATGCTCAAAATTTTTTCGAGACATGAATTCGAGGCCCTTGCAAGAGAGCACCATTCGGGCCGCA
>WGEY01000020.1 GCA_015492495.1 Deltaproteobacteria bacterium
CCTGAGGCTTGTCGCCGCAGACAGGACGCTTCATCCACGTGTGAGGATGGGGGCAGGGGAGCTGCTCAAGGAAAAGGGGTGGGAGCAATAGTTGCCGGCGCTCGCCGGGAGGAAAGAAGACAGACCTATGCGGCAGCGCCGTGGCGGAAAAGATACGCCTTCTGCGGTGTGTGCGCGGTGGACGAAGAGAAAAGAACCTATCCGGCCTTCCCCTCTTTTCCCCTCCTTGTCTCGCCCTCGATCTTTTCCTTGTTCGGCGTGATGTCTATCTCGTCGTCGGCTGTGGCCTTCTTGAAGTTCTTGAGGGCCCTGCCCAATCCGCTGCCTATCTCCGGGAGCTTGCCTACGCCGAAGAGTACGAGGATGATGACAAGTATGAGGATAAGCTCTGTCGTACCCAAGCCAAACATAGTGTTCTTTTATACCCGACCTTCTCCGCTACGGAGGATTTTTTAATGTTCTGGTCGCAGGGTGGAATTTATTGTAAAATTAACCATATATCCAGTACCCATATTGACAGAAGAACACCATCATGTCAACAAAAACATCACCGGACAAGTTTTTTTTCCTGCTCGTCTCGTTTCTGCTCCATGCCGGGCTCCTATGGCTCTTTGTGTCGCCGGTGGGGCTAAGGCTGCTGGCGGGGCCCGTGCAGTCGAGGAATGAACCATTCTTTGTGGAGGTCGTGGAATTGCCGCCCGATGCCGCGGGTGAACCCGTTGAGCCCGAACGGGTTACGCGCTATGCGGACAGGGCGATGAAGGTCAAGAAGGAGAGCGTCCCGGACGAGAGGCCGGTGGCTCCACCCAGGGTAAGGACCGCAAGCCCTGCCTCTGTGCCCACCGGCGGGGTGGTGAGACGTAAAGGCAGGGCGGAAGGAAACAAGGGAGGTAAAGGAGAGGAAGTAAATAGAGGAACCACGGCCGGCAGCGGGACGAAGCCGGTGAGGATACCTGGATCCGGCGGCGATGCCCTGGAAGAGGGGGACGCCGGGGCGGGACGCTCCCAGGCAGGCCCTCTTAGGCTTTTCCCCTCAAAGGAGAGGCTTGCACAGCTTGCCGAGCCCGAGGCGCCCGCTGCAAGAAGGCACCTCCCGCAGGGAGGGCAGAAAGGGCGCAGGCGGTTCGCCCTCAATGCCTCGGAGCTTAAGGATCACAGGTACCTCCTGGACCTTAAGCGCAAGCTCGACCTCTTCTGGGAGTATCCGGCATCCTCGATAAGGGACGGGGAGCAGGGAAGGCTCCGTGTCGACTTCACGGTCGAGAGGGACGGCAGCATAAAGAACATACGGATAATAAAGTCATCCGGATATCCCGCACTCGACGATGCCGCCGTAACCGCGCTCAGGTTGTCCTCCCCGCTGAATCCACTTCCGGAGAGCTACCAGAAAGATAGGCTGACCGTTCATGTGCAGTTCGAATACAAGCTGATCTACATGTAGGGGGCGGAGGGCGGGCGGCCTGCGTTCATGCGGTGGGTGCCCGAGTGTCATGTGCAATGGTCAGGGTTCGTCGGGGGGCTCCCGGTCCATCTCAGGACCGGCTCCCTCGCCGCCCTCGTCTCGTCGACACGGGCGGTCCCGGTGGTGTGGGGCGCGTTCTTGAGTAGATGCGGGTCCTCTTCGGCCTCCTTCGCGATCCGCTTCATGGCCTCTATGAACTCGTCGAGTGTCTGCAGGCTCTCCGTCTCTGTGGGCTCGATCATAAGCGCACCATCGACGACCAGCGGGAAGTAGATGGTGGGCGGATGAAACCCGTAGTCCATGAGCCTCTTGGCTATATCGAGCGTCGTCACCCCGTATCGCCGCTGGAGCCTGTCGGTAAAGACACACTCATGCATGCAGGTCCTGTCGTGTGGGAGATGGAAGTGCCCCTTGAGGCGTTCCTTCAGGTAGTTTGCGTTGAGGACCGCCATCTCGCCCACCCTCTTTAGCCCCTCCGCGCCCATCAGCCTTATGTATGCATAGGCCCTGACCATGACGGAGAAGTTCCCGTAAAAGGCCTTGAGCCTTCCTATGGATCTTTCCCTGTCGAACTCCAACGAGTATTCGTCGCCGTTTTTGCGGATCCTCGGGACGGGCAGATACGGCTCGAGCGCCTTTTTCACCCCTAGCGGACCGGAGCCCGGTCCGCCCCCGCCATGGGGGGTCGAAAAGGTCTTGTGGAGGTTGAACTGCACAAGATCCACCCCCATGTCCCCGAGCCTTGCAACTCCCATTAGTGCGTTCAGGTTCGCGCCGTCGCAGTATACAAAGCCCCCCTTCGAGTGCACGATGGAGGCGATCTTTTCGATATTGTCTTCAAAGAGCCCCAGGGTGTTGGGGTTTGTGAGCATCAATGCCGCGCACCCGTCGTCCATGAGCCTTTCTATGGCCTCCGGGGTAAGGATGCCGTCCCTGGAGGATCTGACCTCCACCACATCAAAGCCGGCGAGCCGGCAGGATGCGGGGTTCGTCCCGTGGGCCGTATCCGGTATGAGGACCTTGCGCCTCGCCTCTCCCTTGTCCCTGAAGTAGGCCGCGATCATGAGCATGCCGCCGAGCTCGCCCTGCGCGCCTGCAGCGGGTTGCAGCGTGACGGCGTCCATGCCGCTTATCTCGGCAAGATACCCCTCGAGTTCGTGCATGAGCTCCAATGCGCCCTGGCATAGCCCCTCGGGCTCGTATGGATGGAGCCTGGAAAAACCGCTCAGGCGCGAGGCGTCTTCACAAACCTTGGGGTTGTACTTCATGGTACACGAGCCCAGGGGATAGAAGCCCGTATCGACCCCGAAGTTTTCGTTTGAAAGGCGTGTGAAGTGCCTTACGCAGTCGAGCTCCGAGACCTCGGGGAAGCCCTCTATGTCACCTCGCACAGCCCCCTTCGGCAGGACCTTGTCGAGGTCGACCTCGGGCACATCGGCCGTGGGCGGCCTCACACCGGTCCTTCCTGGAGAAGATCTTTCGAATATCAGTAACTCCCGACCCTTTTCCATGTCTCAGCGCCTCGTTTCTTCGATACTCCGTGCAAAGAGCCCCTCGGCCACCTCGCCGTACCTGTCGATCTCCTCTTTGGTGTTCATCTCCGTTGCCGTAACGAGTATGTGGCGGTCGAGCTCGGGGTAGAACCTTCCGAGGGACAGACCGCCGACGATGCCGTGCTCAAGGAGCTCCTCGAGGAACCCTTCCGGATCGCCGTCCACCTCTATGACGAACTCGTTGAAACACGGCGAGGTGAATGCCGCACTTATCTCCTTTACGTCCAGTAACCTTTTCCTGAGGTACGCGGCCTTGGCGATGTTGAGCCTCGAAAGCTCCATGAGGCCCTTTCTGCCGAGGAGCACGAGGTAAACCGTGCAGGCGAGGGCTGAGAGCCCCTGGTTGGTGCATATGTTGGATGTGGCGCGCGCCCTTCTTATGTGCTGCTCGCGGGTGGCCAGTGTCAGGCAGAAGGCCCTTTTGCCGTTCCTGTCCACGGTCTGCCCCACGATCCTGCCGGGCATCTGGCGCAGGTAGCGCTCCCTGGTGGCCATGAAGCCGAGGTAGGGTCCTCCAAAGCTCAGGGGGCTTCCAAAGGACTGCCCCTCGCCCACGACTATGTCGCAGCCGAGTTCCCCCGGGGGTTTGAGTATGCCGAGGGAGAGGGGCTCTGCTACGGCAACGACCAACAAGCCCCCTTTATCATGGACCGCCCGGGAGAGGGCTTCGATCTCTTCGAGCGAGCCGAAAAAATTCGGATGCTGAACCACGAGGCAGGCTATATCGTCCTTGCATTCCTCGACGGCCTGGATCATCGTCGTCCCCTTTTCCGGACAATAGGGAAGTACCCGGGAAGACACACCACCGCCCTCGAGGTACGTAAGCGCCGTCTCTCTGTATTCGGGGTGAAGGGTCGAGCTCAGTAGCACATGGTTCTTTCCTGTTATGCGCCCGGCCATGAGGACGGCCTCTGCAACGGCCGAGGCGCCGTCATAGAGCGAGGCGTTGGAGACCTCCATCCCGGTCAACTGGCATATGAAGGTCTGGTATTCAAATATGCTCTGCAGGGTTCCCTGGCTTATCTCGGGCTGGTAGGGGGTGTATGCCGTGTAGAACTCGGAGCGCGAGATGATGTGGTCCACGGCAGAAGGGATATAATGGTTGTAGGCCCCGGCGCCGAGAAAACAGGAACAGTCGTCCGTCGAGGTGTTCCTGCGGCTCATGTCCCTGAGCAGTGAGCCGACCTCCTGTTCACTCAGGGCCTCAGGCAGCCTCAGCGGCCTGGTGAGCCTCAGCTCCCCGGGCAGGACGTTCAGGAGTTCGTCGACCGAGGCTATCCCCACTACTCCGCACATCCGGGCTATCTCTTCATCGGTATGGGGGATGCAGGTGAAGCCGCGTTTTTCCAATATTACTTTTCTTCCTCGATGTATTTCTGGTATTCCTCGGCGGAGAGAAGGTCGTTTAGCTCCTCGGCGTTGCTCAGCTCGACCTTGATCATCCAGGCATCGCCGTAAGGGTCGTCGTTTATCACCTCGGGGCTGTCTATTATCGCGTCGTTCACCTCTACGACATTGCCGGTTACCGGGGAGTACAGGTCCGAGACGGCCTTCACGGACTCCACCACACCGAAGGGTTCATCCTTGGTAACACTGCCCCCCTCCTGCGGCAGCTCCACGTAAACGACATCTCCTAGAGAGTCCTGCGCGTAGTCCGTTATCCCCACGACCACGACGCTGCCCTCTTCCCTTACCCACTCATGCTCTTTAGTGTACTTGAGGTCCTTGGGAAATTCCATAAGCCACCTCTCCTTTCCTTAGTCTTTTTAATTTTTTCGTTCAGGGACGAATGATCTATAGTAGTATAGCCCATCAGGAAAAAAATGCACAACCGTCGTGCAACGTTGTATGTGAATGTATCCCTCTTGGCCATTTACAGCTCGCATGCCACCGGGGCACGGCCCGGTGTCAGCAGACCCCTGCCGCCCTCTCCTTATGCCTGTAGAACGGCGGCCTGACTATACGTGCCCTGCGTCCCTTTCCCCTTACCTCTACCTCTATCTCCATGCGGCCATCCATCCCGTCGGCGCCCGTCTCCACGTATCCCATACCAATGGGGCGGTTGAGGGATGGTGAGAATGTCCCGCTGGTGACCGTGCCGACGAGCCTCGCGTTCTTCAGTATCCTGTATCCTGCACGGGGTATGCCGTCCTCCTCCATCTCGAAACCCACAAGCTTCTTGCGGCCCCGGCTTTCCATCTGGCGGACGATTACGGCCCTGCCCATGAAGTCCCCCTTCTTAAGCGAGACGAACCTCTTCAGTCCAGCCTCCACAGGGGTGGTGTCTTCGTCCAGCTCACAGCCGTAGAGCGGATAGCCCATCTCGGTCCTCAGGCTGTCCCTTGCACCGAGTCCGCAGGGGAGTATTCCCGAGGCGCTGCCTGCGTCCATCAGTGCCTGCCATATCCTTGGAGCGGCCGAAGGGGCCAGGTAGATCTCAAAGCCGTCCTCCCCTGTGTATCCGGTCCTTGAGACTATAACGTCCTCTCCGCACAACACCGTGGAGGTGAAGTGAAAGCCCTTCAGATCGGAGAACCGGGTATCCGAAACCCTGCCAATCACCTCTTCCGCCCTCGGGCCCTGGATCGCTATCTGTGCGTAGGCATCGCTTACGTTAGCTACCTTCACACCGGCGGGGACGTTCGCCCTTATCCAGTCATACACCTTTTCCGTATTCGATGCGTTTACGCAGAAAAGGTAGCTTTCGGGTCCGATCCTGTAGAGGATCGTATCGTCCTTCACTCCGCCCCTTTCGTTGCAGATGAGCGTGTACTGGCACTGGCCGTCGTTCAGGGACACCGGGTCGTTCGTTGTGATGTATGATACGGCCTCGAGCGCCCCGGTCCCAGAGACCTCTATCTCTCCCATGTGACTTACGTCGAAGAGTCCGCACGAAGAGCGCACGGCCCTGTGCTCCTCCATGAGCCCGGAGTATCGCACGGGCATCTGCCAGCCGGCGAACTCCACGAACCTTGCCCCCAGCCGCCTGTGGACGTCAAAAAGGGGTGTTCTCCTTATCTCCTCCATAGTCGTCTCGTGAAAACGGGCGTACCCTCCGCAGTTTGCTGCGGAGAGCTTCGTTTACGATCGAACATGCAGCGCCTGTCCGCCGTACCTGGGACAGGCGGTAGTTCCCGTGGCAGCCAGGGGCTGTTTGAGTCCGGTGGATGTACCGAGCGGATCAAACCGTCACTGACGGCTTGCCGCGGGGACAGCGGGTGTGTAAAAAGTTCCTTGCATGTCGAAGTTTCTCCACAGCTTGCCGTATAGGGCTTCAAACGTCCTTAGTACTTGAAGCTCCCTGCGGCTTGCCGCGAAAAGCTTCAAAGGGGATCCTTTAGGAATGTTGCGTCCCGCCGGACGGAACGGCCTGCAAAATCCCCGCAAGCTCTGAGCGGGTCTTCAAATATTACCAAAAGACAAAACAATGTCAAAGTTTTTTTTGGAACGCCCTCAAGGGGCTCCCCGCGCGCCGTGTTGACAAAGTTATCCACGGTGGGTATGTTATATTGAAGACCGGCGGCGGAGAGGCTGGGGGGTCTTCAGATGCAGGGGCGGGAGAACCTTTGTATGCATTAAGCCGATCCCAGATACATCTGCCGGGGTATCGGTCTGCCGCGACATTGCGTCTATAATCCGGAAGGGGCCTGTATGATCGAATCGGTCAGGAACATCTTTACCGTAAACCTCGGTGTCAGAAATAACGAGAGGGTGCTCGTCCTTACGGACACGATAAGAGAGGACGAGGCCGTAGATGAAGGGGAAAGGAAGAAGAGGGAGGCGTTGAGGAGGATCGCGCGGATGGTGGCAGAGGCCGGAAGGCGCTTTGCCGCGGTCTCGTACCTGGAGTTCCCGTCCACAGGTAGCCACGGCGCAGAGCCGCCGGAGGAGGCATGGAAGGCCGCCTTCGGCCAGGCGGTGGTCGAGAGGATGAAAGAGGAGGGCATATTCGAAGGGATACTTTCCAAGGATGCAGCCGGGGGTGATCTCGAAAAGGCCCGATCCATCGTAAGGGAGCTTCGCATCCATGCGGTCGATTGCGTGATCGCCCTCACCAACTACTCCACGAGCCACACCGGCTTCAGGCAACTTCTTACTAGGTGTGCAGGTACAAGGTACGCCAGCATGCCGCTCTTTGAAGAGCACATGCTCGTCGGCGTGATGACCGCGGACTGGAAGGAGATAGAGAGGAGGACGCTTGTGCTCGTCGACCGCCTGGGCGGCGCAGACACCGTGCGCATAACCACACCCAACGGCACATCCATACGCTTCTCGATCAGGGGAAGGCCCGTCAAGGCCGATACCGGCATACTGACCGAGCCGGGCTCCTTCAGTAACCTTCCGGCAGGCGAGGCCTTCGTGGCACCTGTAGAGGGCACCGCCGAGGGCACAATGGTCCTGGACTGGGCCCCGACCAGGAGGCTCAGAAGCCCTGTCACGCTCAGGGTTACTAAGGGACTGGTCACGGATGTTTCGGGCGAAGAGGAGTTCGCCGATGAGTTGAGAAGGACGATAGCCGCCAATCCGCTCTGCGGCAACATAGCGGAACTCGGCGTGGGCACCAATGAAAAGGCCACGCATGCCGACAACATACTGGAGAGCGAAAAGATACTCGGCACCATACACATAGCGCTCGGCGACAATTCGACCTTCGGCGGCAACGTCACGGTCCCCTTTCACCAGGACTTCATCTTCTTTGATCCCACGGTGGAGGTGGAAAAGGAAGGCAGGAGGGAGCTTATTCTGAAGGAAGGATCCCTCCTTGTTTAGAATACGCTGAAAGGTTGTTTTTTGATGTGTCGCCTCAGGCGAGCGAGGGGGTCTTTCTGGATTTCCTCGTGTTACGGGCCGCCGAGGCAGGAGAGGCCCCATGGCCATAGCTCTGGTAGCGGTGGGCAATGTGGACAGGAAGCTCATGGAATGGCTCAAAATGGGGCTGGAGGGGGTCTTCGACGAGGAGGTGTTCATCGCCGGGGGCATGGATGAGCCCGGGTATGCCTTCAACGAGACGAGGAACCAGTACAACTCGACGGCCATTCTCTCATCCCTCCATGAACTCGCGCGTGGGAGGCTCCTCGGCATAGCCGACCACGACCTCTTTGCCAACGGGCTGAACTTTGTCTTCGGTGAGGCGTGGGGCGGCGCGGCCATAATAGGGCTAGCCCGCCTCCGGCAGGAGTTCTGCGGCCTGCCGTGCGATGAAAATATCTTTAAAAAAAGAGTGCTTACAGAAGCAGTCCATGAGCTCGGGCATACATACGGCCTCGGCCACTGTGACGAGCCGGATTGTGTCATGTTCTTTTCCAACACCCTGTCCGATACCGACAGAAAGGGCTTCTCCTTCTGCGGTAGGTGCAGGAGGCGGCTTCGGGGTTGATCCCAGGGTATTCCCTCTGGATTGCCCTCGATCCAGCGCCCGCTTTTCTGACCTACACCGTCTTTTTGCGTGCTCTCGCCCCGGGCAGGCGCATGCCGTGCATCTTCTTGCCTCTGTCGTAAGGTGCCGGGGCTCATTCCCTACACTAAAGCCCGTTTTCATACACAAAAATTTGCCACGGTTTGTTTTTTTCTAAATATAAGTAACAAAACGCCGATAAATAAACATGAGATTACTCTTCCTCGAACCTTCACCGGAGCGGGCATAAACCAATCTGTTATCCACTTAAACCCGAACAATTGAGTACAGCACACATCCTTCTTAAGAGCCGGAAGAGGACAAACAGGATGGGTTTGGTATGAAATTAAAGAGATCTTCACAGACGGAGTGCCTTGAAGCCGGTGGTTGCCGGGTGTCGGCCTGTGGCCGCTCATTCGGTCACCAACTCTCCGCGCCTGGTCGCCGTGCCGCGTTCTTCCGGCTCAGCCGTGATGGTACATCGATACCAACGAGTCCGGTTTACTTTATACATCTACATCAACAGGCAGGTGTATTATGGAGCAGGTCAAGGTCCTTGTAGTCGACGACTATCCATACCTGAGAAGAGGGGTGAGTACGGTCATTTCATCACACCCTGGATACGCGGTTGTGGGTGAGGCGGAGGACGGCTTCAAGGCCATGGAAGGTGTGGCCAGGCTGAGGCCGGATATAGTTATAATGGACATATCCATGCCCCGTCTGGACGGGATCCAGGCCACCCGGCGGATCACCGAAGAGTTTCCCGGTACAAAGGTCATAATACTCTCCATGCACACAGACCCTCTTTATGCGCTCAGGTCCTTCAAGGCAGGCGCCATGGGCTATGTATTCAAGGGCTCGGACCCTGATGAACTTCTTCTGGCCGTTGAAAGGGTCATGGCGGGCAAGATGTATGCAAGTCCCCAGGTGTCCGAGGACCTTCTGGGCAGTTTCGTTGACATGATCAAGGTGGACAGCCACCTGGAGCCGTTCGACTCGCTCAGCCTGAGGGAAAGAGAGATCCTTGAGCTCATAGCCGGCGGTGCAAAGAGCAGGGAGATAGCCTCCAGGCTCTTCATATCGCTGTCCACGGTAAAGACCCACAGGATCAATATCATGAGAAAGCTGGGTGTAAACGACACCGCGGGGCTCGTAAAGGCGGCGATCCGCATGGGCCTGGCCGGTACGGATTGAACAGGCCGGGGTCAAAGGCCGCATCAACCCTTTGTGCAACATCGGCTCGTCCTCACGGTGGATTTGAGGCTCCACCCTTCTTCCTACCTTGAAATCAACCCCATCGACGCCTCAAAATCGGTTTTTTTACCGATTGTCTCCAACAGGCAAAGCCCCGATATGGATATGTACGATTCGAGATGTCTGAAATAGGCACTTGGAACCGAGCCGCTCCGCGTAGACGGGATCAAGGATATGCCGGTAGTTTTCAGGAAGACCAAGAAAGAAGGCGTGCGCATTGTCATGAAGGGAAGGGTTGGTATCGAGGATGCCTCAGACCTCCTTTGTCGCCTTAAGGATGTCATCAACGGACCACTGACCATCGATATGGCCAATGCGGAGTCAATCGATACATCGATCGTCCAGGTGATGCTTGCCGTCAGGAATGCTAAGAAGGACGCCTCGATGTGTGTAAGTAGGCCTCCTGTAGAGGTTGTCGAGGTATTGGAACAGGCGGGGCTTCGCGATGCGCTCGGTCCGGATTGGTAGGGTGGCTGGTGCCTGCCTGGCGCCGGGGACCCGTTTCGGGCCTGCATGATCATGGTATGTGCGCGGTGCCGCGGTTGAGCGGGGCAAGAGAGGTAAGATATGAAGGAACTCCATGATATTCAAAGGGTCTTCAGAAGGGTATGGGCAGCAAACATCCTGTTGCTTCTTATACCGTTGACCCTTGCGTTGCTTTTCGTACAAAGCGCCCTCGCCATACTCTTTGCTTCCATCTTGTGCGTCTTTTCCGTAGCGGGCTCCTACATGTTCATGAACAGGTCGCTTAAGGAATGGCACGGCACGCAAGAGAACGGTGATGACCGGGAAAGCGAGCCAGGCGCGTCTACTGCCGAAAAAGAGACACTTCTCGCCGTAAGCCGTGACTGTGTCGACATCATCCCGGTACTGGTCGGACAGTTAAAGGAGGTCGTCGAGCAGACGGAGTCCGCGGCCCTCGAAATAGGCAGGCGTTTTCAGGACATAGCCGACAAGGCGAACTCCCAGGCCGATATCGCTGCGACAACCATACGCAGCAGGGACGGCGAGGGCTCGGGCATGAGCATAGAGCAGATACTCGATCTCGCCGGCAGGAGCCTTGAGGAGATGTCGGAGCGGGTCGTTAGGGCATCGGGCTCCACGCTCAAGGCCGTGGAGGAGATGGACGACGTGGCCGAGAATGTGAGGGTCATATCCCAGATACTTGAGGATATAGAGTACATAGCGGACCAGACGAACCTTCTTGCGTTGAATGCGGCCATAGAGGCGGCAAGGGCCGGGGAGCACGGAAGGGGTTTCGCCGTGGTGGCTGACGAGGTGAGAAAGCTATCTCACAAGTCCAACACATCGAGCGCAGGAATAAAGGAAGTGATCAAGAAGATAAACAAGCGCATAGAGGATGCCTCAAGGAGCATAAGGGAGATGGCCACAAGGGACGTCGAGGAGTCCGAGAAGGCGAGGGACGAGGTCAACCGGATGCTTGAAGATATCGTTCGTGCACATGATGGGCTTAAGTCTTCGATAGACCTATTAGCCGAAAGCAGCAGGGATATAGCCTCGGACATCTCCTCCATTGTTACGTCGTTACAGTTCCAGGACATCACCCGCCAGAGGATAGAACACGTAATAGAGCCCCTCGAAGAGATCAGGGCCGAGATGGACGGGGTTTTGGCCGGGGGCCCCGGAACGATGTTAGAGGGCGGCGGGGACAGGCTCGAGCGCCTCGTAGAGCGCTATACCATGGAGAAGGAACGGAGCACACTCGAGGTGGTCGCCGGAAAGAGGGCAGATGACGGCCGGGTTGTCCCAGCGAAGGCGGTTGGAAGCGAGTTGGGGGACAACGTGGAGTTGTTTTAACGATGTGTATATTCGGAGGTTGTGCCGGCAGGGCAGGCAGAGGCCAATGTCCATGGCCTCTGCGGTTCCTTGTCAGGGCCGGGCAATGAGGAGGAAAGCCATGAGCAAGACGATACTTATCGTGGACGATGCCCCCACCATAAGACAGATGGTGAATTACGCCTTAGGGGGCGGGGAGTTCAAGATAGTGGAGGCCTGTGACGGAGAGGAGGCCCTTGCAAAACTCAAAAACGGTCTGAGACCAGATCTGGTGATAACCGACCTGAACATGCCGAAGATGGACGGCATAACACTTATAAAGAACATAAGGGAGCTTCCGAGCCACAGGTTCGTACCCGTTCTCATGCTCACCACCGAGTCTCAGCCGGCGAAGAAGAGGGAGGGCCAGGCCGCCGGGGCCTCCGGCTGGATAGTAAAGCCGTTTACGCCGGAACAGCTGCTCAAGGTGGTCGGAATGATGATCAGGTAGTTTCGGGCCATAGGGATCTTAAGGAGTGTAGCGGTGTCTGACAATACCATGATTGATCTGGACAAGGTAAGGGAGACCTTCTTTGCCGAGTGTGAAGACCATGTTGCGGCCATGGAATCTTCCATACTGGAGCTTGAGGAGAACCCCGGTGACGGGGAGCTCCTGAACTGTATCTTCAGGGCGGCCCACTCCATAAAGGGCAACAGCGGATGCCTCGGCTTCCAGCAGATATATTCGTTTACCCACACGATGGAGACGCTACTCGAGAGGCTAAGAAGCGGGGAGATGGAGGTCTCCGGAGACATCACCTCCCTCCTGCTCGAGTCTGTGGACTGCATAAAGGTTCTCGTGGATGCGGCGAGGGAAGGCAATGGATGCGCCGAGACGGTCGGTGACACGCTGAAGAGGCTGGAAGCACTTCTCTCGGAAGACGGCGGTGCTCAGGCAGGACGAGACAGGACCCCGTGTCCACAGACTCGAACCCCCTCCGGTGCGGCACGCTACAGGATAGTCTTCGAGCCCGGCAGGGAGCTCCTCAAACGCGGCATGGACCCCCTGAAGATACTGCAGGAGCTTTCTACACTCGGCCAGTTCGTTGAGGTAAGGCCGGACCTGTCGAGGCTCCCCGGGATACACGAACTGGACCCTGAACTCTGCTACCTCTCGTGGGAGATACTCCTTGAAAGCGATGTAGAGGAGTCCGTGCTGCAGGGGGTCTTTGACTTTGTAAGGGATGAAAGCCGCGTGGAGATAACCCGGGTAGATCCCTGCGGTGCCGTTGAAACCGAGGGGGAGGACACAGGCCGATCCGTCCAGCCTGTGCCGGCGGACGCAGGCAAGGTACGAAAGGATGCAGGCACCGCCGGGGGCAGGGAACGGAAGGCATCCCAGTCTTCGGAGTCCACGACCATAAGGGTGGATACTGAGAAGGTCGACAAACTGGTCAACCTGGTGGGGGAGCTCCTCATCACCCAGTCCATGGTGAGCCAGTTGACCTCGGAGCTTGTCCAGAGCAGGTCTAATCCCCTCTTCAACGCGGTGGCCCAGCTTGAACGGAATACGATGGAGATACAGGAGACCGTGATGTCGGTGAGGATGCTCCCCGTGGGCAGTGTCTTCAACAGGTTCAAGCGCCTGGTCCGGGACCTTGCCGTTGCGAGGGAGAAGAAGGTAAGGCTCATGATCGAGGGCGAGGACACGGAGCTGGACAAGACGGTCATAGAGATGCTGGTCGATCCGCTTACGCATCTTCTGAGGAACAGCGTTGACCACGGCATAGAGGCCCCTGAGGTGCGCCGGACCGCCGGAAAGCCGGAGGAGGGCACGATCAGGCTCACGGCCTTTCATGAAGGGGGCAAGGTCATAATCACGGTGGAGGATGACGGAAGGGGGATAGACAGGGACGCGGTCTTGAAGAAGGCCGTGGAAAAGGGGCTCGTCGAAGACGGTGCGGCGCTTTCCGACAGGGAGGTGTACAGCCTCATCCTCATGCCCGGTTTTTCAACCGCGGAGCGGATCACCGACGTCTCCGGAAGGGGTGTGGGCATGGACGTGGTAAAGAGGAACATAGAGGGTATGGGAGGTTCGGTGACCATAGAGACCGAACACGGGAGGTTCACGCGGTTCGTTCTGAAGCTGCCGCTTACGCTGGCCATAATCGAAGGGCTCACGGTCTCGGTCGGCGGGGAGAAGTTCATCATACCCATAACAACGGTCCTTGAGTCAAAGAGACCGTCGAGGAGCGAGGTAAAGACCGTCGAGTCCGAGGGCGAGGTCATGAACTTCAGGGGCAGCTACGTGCCCATCATAAGGCTCCACCGTCTGTTCGGCCTGAAAGGGGCCAGGCATACGCCGTGGGAGGCGCTCGTGGTCGTCGTATCGGTGGACGGAAAGGAATACGGCCTTCTGGTTGATGAGCTTTTGGGCGAACAGCAGGTGGTCATAAAGGGGCTCGGAAGCCTCCAGGGGGTTCCAGGCATAGCCGGGGCCACCATACTCGGGGACGGCAGGGTGGCGCTCATACTCGACGGCGCAGGGATCATAAAGAGGGGGCTTGGCCTGTGACTGGCCCTGTGTCCGGACCGTGCACAAGGATCTCCGAGGTCCGGTGGGGAGCGTTTAACTTGCTACATTAAGGAGGGCGATCATGTCCGGTAAAGGTGAAGAGACGGCGGTTGTCGGTGAGGGCCGCCAGTATGTGACGTTTCTCCTCGGCGAAGAGGAGTACGGCATAGACATCCTCAAGGTGCAGGAGATAATAGGGATCACCCCGATAACCACGGTTCCTTATCTGCCCGACTTTATCAAGGGGGTGATAAACCTGCGGGGTGTCGTTGTTCCGGTACTGGACCTCAGGCTGAGGTTCAGGAGCGGGGAGGCCTCGTACAACGAGCGCACCTGCGTAATTATCATAAGGGTCGGCGAGAGGACCTTCGGAGCGGTCGTGGATGCCGTCACAGAGGTCCTGGAGATCCCGGGGAATATGATAGACCCGTCGCCCGACTTCGGTTCCAAGGTCAGGACGGACTTCATCGAGGGCATGGGAAAGCTGGACGACAGGCTCATCGTGCTCCTCGACGTGGAGAGGCTTCTGAGCGAAGAGGAGATGAAGGGGCTGGAGAGTATCCCCGGCGATGAACCGGCGCGGGACGGGGATGCAAAAGAACCCACGACCGCGGCCTGACGTGCGAAAAAACTTCAGGAGAAGGGGGTACGGACAATGTTCAAGGACCTGTTTGGAAGCAGGAAGAAGGATGCAGACGATCTTAGGCTAAGAGAGGAGCTCCACAAGTTCCAGACCCTGGTCAACGTAACGAACGAGAACATATTCGTCTGCGATGCGAGCGAGGAGAACATCCTCTACTGGATGAACGATACGGCAAGAAAGAGTCTTCAGGAGATGAAGAAGAACCTCAAGGACGAGCTGAACATAGACGTGGACTCGATAATGGGCGGAAGTATCCACAGGTACCACAAGGACCCTGAACGCATAAAGCGCATCCTGGAAGAGATGGCCCGAACCAACAACACCCACAGGATGGACATCCCCCTCGGCAGGTACACGCTCCAGACCAACGTCCACGTCCTGCGCTCTACATCCGGGGAGGTCGTAGGGTACGCCGCATGCTGGAAGGACGTTACCGCGGAGAGGAGCCTCAAGGACAAGATAAGGCAGGAGGAGAAGGCAGCGGCCCGGATATCCTCGGCCGTCGAGGAGCTCACCGCCTCTGTGCACCACAACGCGGACAGCGCCAAGACGGCCAAGGAGCTTGCAACCGAGGCCAGTAGGGTCGCCGCAAGCGGCGGCGAGGTGGCAGAGGAGCTGGTCCGCGCAATGGCCGAGATAAACAAGAGCAGCCAGAGGATATCGGACATCACCACGGTCATAGACGAGATAGCCTTCCAGACGAACCTGCTTGCGCTGAACGCGGCGATCGAGGCGGCGCGTGCGGGGGAGCTGGGCAAGGGGTTCGCGGTCGTTGCCGCCGAGGTCAGAAACCTCGCCCACCGAAGCTCCCAGGCCGCAAAGGAGATCACCGCCCTCATAAAGGACAGCGTGTCAAAGACCGAAGAGGGCAACCGTATGGCCGAAAAGACGGGCGGCACACTCGGCGAGATAGTAGAGAGCGTTAAAAAGGTGGCTGACCTCATAAGCGAGATATCGGCCTCGTCCGCGGAACAGGCGACCGGCATCGACGAGGTGAACAGATCCATACTGCAGTTGACGAGCACCATTGCAACGGATTCGCACAAGCCGGCAGGGGCCGGAGGCAAAACCGGCATGCAGACCGCAAGTACGGGCAACCTGGCCCTTGCGCACCGCGAGGAGTTCGTAGAGATATGAGTAAGACGATGGCCTTAAGTAGGTAGAGCGATGTTTGAAGCCATTGAGTAAGCTGCGGAGAATGTCCGCCCGCACTTGAGCACGTGAAGAGGCGCTTCACCGTGGAGCAGCCCGACGTCAGCCGTCGGGACACCGGGGCATACCGTACTTAGCATTTGCCAGAGGAGGGACCGAAATGAGAAAGGGTATCAAATTAAAACTCGGTCTGATCATGGGAGGTTTCATAGTCCTTATACTTGCGGCCGTTGGGGCCACATTCTGGACCGTGGGGCAGCTCAAGAGCGACGGAAAGGTGATCAACACGGCCGGCCGGCAGAGGATGCTCACCCAAAAGATGACCAAGGAGGTGGTGGCGCTTCTGGAAGGCAGGGCGGAAAAGGCCGAGGTGCTGTCCACCGTCGAGCTCTTTGACAGGTCCCTTAAGGCGTTGATCTCGGGTGACCCCGAAGAAGGCATCCCCCCTGCTGCCGAGCCGGAGATAGTCGCCCAGTTAGGCAAGGTCAGGGATATGTGGGATGGCTTCAAGGGCAACATTGAGGGCCTTGTCGAGGTGAACGATGAAAGAAACAAGGCTTATAACTATATCATGTCCCGTAACACCGCACTCCTCGAGCTGATGAACGAGGCCGTCGGGGCCATGGAGAGGCACGGGCTCGACCCCAGGACCATCAACCTGGCCGGCCGGCAGAGGATGCTCACGCAGAAGATGGCAAAGGAGGCCCTTGCGCTTGAGCGCGGTGCTGTAAAGGCCGGGGACTTTCTGGCAACGGTGGCTCTCTTTGACAAAACCCTCAAGGGTCTCATAAGCGGGGATGCGGAGTTGGGCCTGAAGCCCGTAAGAAATCGGGCCGTCCTATCAAGTCTGCGAAAGGTGACCGAGGAGTGGGAGCCGTTCAGGGCCAATGCCGAAGCGCTGGTCGAGGTGACGAAACGGGGCGCAAGGCATTCGGATTACATCATGGCCACGAACGTCCCTCTTCTGAAGGAGATGAATACAGCCGTGGGCCTCTACGAGGCCTCAAGCGCCCGAAAGGTCTCGACACTTAAGACCATGCAGCTCGTCATCCTTGTAATCACGCTCGTAGTATTCGGTGCGGCGTGGCTTCTTCTCAACAGGATGATAATCAGTCCTGTAAAGAGGATAGCCGGGCTGACCCGGGCGGTGGCGGAAGGAGACCTCACCGCCGAGGATGTGGCTGTACGTTCGAACGACGAGTTGGGCGAGCTCGGCCGCTGTGTAAACGAGATGAAGGAGAACCTGAACAGGATGATATCCGGCATAAGAAGCGCGGCGATGCAGGTAAGCTCCGCATCCGAGCAGCTCGCCCTGGGCAATACCGAGTTCTCACAGCGCGTGACCGAGCAGTCGAGCTCACTTGAGGAGACGGCGTCCACCATGGAGGAGATATCGGCCGGGGTGCAGCAGAACGCCGACACGTGCAGGGAGGCGAACAAGCTGGCCATGGACTGCCGGAACAAGGCCGAAGAGGGCGGGACGGTCATGGGCAGGATGATGAGATCGATCGAGGAGATAAACCAGAGCAGCAAGAAGATCTCCGACATCATAAACGTGATAGAGGAGATAGCGTTCCAGACGAACCTTCTGGCGCTGAATGCCGCTGTTGAGGCCGCGCGCGCGGGAGAGCAGGGCAAGGGGTTTGCGGTTGTGGCGGTGGAGGTAAGGAACCTGGCCCATCGCAGTTCGCAGGCGGCCAAGGAGATCACGGCTCTTATAAAGGAGAACCTTACCAAGGCAGAAACAGGCACGCAGTTCGCCGAGATGACGCACGCCAACCTCGAAGAGATGATAACGAGCGTGAAGAAGGTTACGGACCTCATAGCCGAGATCAGCGCCGCCTCACAGGAGCAGGCGAGCGGTATCGAACAGGTCAACCGCGCCGTGAGCCAGCTCGACCAGGTCACGCAGCAGAACGCCGCACTGGTGGAGGAGTCGTCCACCACGAGCGAGGAGATGTCAGCCCAGGCGGTCCAGCTCTTGCAGCTCGTAAGCAGCTTCAAGGTCACCGAAGGGAGTTCGCGTGCGGGAGAGCCGGCACAGGAGCATGGATTCGAAGGCGGTAGCTTCTCGAACGTAACCCCCATCAGGCCGTCAAAGGAAGAATCAGGTGGTCCGCCGGCGGGCCCTTGGAGGCCGGAGAGTGCGGGCAAGGCCGTGGGTGACGAAGGCCATGAGTTCGTGGAGATGTAGGTATGGATATCGCCATAACGGACAAAGAGTTCAACCTCTTCCGCGAGATAATCTACAACGAGACGGGGATAAACCTCAAGGAGCACAAAAAGCCCCTCCTTGTATCGCGTCTTACCCGCAGGTTGATGGAGCTCGGTATAAACTCCTTCTCCGAGTACTACAGGATGGTTGTAACGGACAAGGGGGAGCTGGTGAGGCTGCTCGACCGTGTCAGCACGAACCTCACCGAGTTCTTCAGGGAGGCGAGGCACTTCGACTTCCTGCGGGGAGGATTCCTCGACGAGTTGAAGGAGCGTGCCAAAAGCACCGGGCAAAAGAAGATAAGGATATGGTCCGCCGCCTGTTCCACGGGCGAGGAGCCGTACTCCATAGCCATCTCCCTCTTGGAGGGGCTCGGCCGCGACAGCTCGTGGGACATAAAGATACTGGCAAGCGATATCTGCACCGAAGCGCTCGAGGCCGCTGAATGTGCCGTATACACCGAGGATAGGTTGCAGAAGGTGCCCCGTTGCCTTTGGAGCACCTATTTCCTGAGGGGACGCTACGGCTGTACCGGCAAGTACAGGGTCAAGGGCTTCGTAAGGGAGATGCTCGTATTCAGGAGGTTCAACCTCAAGGAGAGGACGTGGCCCATAAGGGGCGGCTTCGATGCCATATTCATAAGGAACGTCCTGATATACTTCGACAGGCCCACCCAGGATGAGATCGTAGGCAAGCTGCTGCGTTACCTTAACAACGGAGGCTATCTTTTCCTGGGCCACTCCGAGACCATGCTGGGAAAAAGGGACGGTCTCAGGATGATTGTACCCAGCGTATACCGCAGGAGCAGTGAGTGAAGACCGCGGTCCGGAACCCGGCCGGTCGGACGCATCTGCGAGCGGCCTTTTCGTAAGGGGTACGCGCGGGGATGTCTGCAACTCCCCGGGGTTGCCCCGGCAACCTGCAACAACTGTCCGAAGACGCGTCGCTAACGCATTCCCAGCGGCCCGGGCGCGGTCGGACAATCCTTTATAGAAGATTATTCCCTGGGCCCGTCCAGGGAATCTTCAATAGCCTCACAGGAGGAAGGGTACATGGTGATGACAAGGGAGAAGATCAGGGTTCTTATTGTGGATGATTCGGCTGTTGCGAGGATGATATTGACCGAACTCCTTTCCAAGGACCCCGGGATAGAGGTCGTTGGTGCTGCGCATGACCCGGTCATCGCCAGGCAGAAGATAGCGGCCCTGAGGCCGGATGTGCTCACGCTCGATGTCGAGATGCCGCGGATGGACGGGCTTACATTCCTGGAGGAGATCATGGATACCGCTCCCATGCCGGTGGTGATGGTGAGCTCCTTGACCGAAAGGGGATGCGAGACCACGCTGAGGGCGCTCGAGTTCGGTGCCGTGGACTTCGTGACGAAACCGAGGATAGACGTTCCGGCGGAGCTGCCCAAGATAGCAGAGGAGGTCGCAGAAAAGATAAAGGCAGCGGCTGCGGCGACGGTCCGGCGCCGCAGCGCCTTCAGGCCCCCACCGGAAAGGCTCGGCCCGGACGCCGTTATCAAGGGCCCTTCTTCCAGCGCCATGCTGCAGACCACCGACAAGGTGGTAGCCATTGGTGCGTCCACGGGCGGCACAGAGGCCATAAGGGACATCCTTACCCGGATGCCGCCCGACAGCCCCGGGGTTGTGATAGTCCAGCACATGCCGGAAAGGTTTACAAGGCTCTTTGCCGACAGGCTCGACAAGATATGTTCCATTGATGTAAGAGAGGCCAGGGACGGCGACAGGGTGATCGCGGGACATGCGCTCATCGCCCCCGGAAATCACCATATGCTCCTTAAAAGGAGCGGCGCCGACTATTACGTCGAGATAAACGACGGCCCCAGGGTGAACAGGCACCGCCCCTCCGTGGATGTCCTCTTCAGGTCTACCGCCAGGTATGCAGGCAAGAATGCAATAGGTGTCATACTTACGGGCATGGGAAGCGACGGCGCCAGGGGGCTCAGGGAGATGAGGGAGGCCGGTGCGCTTACAATCGCCCAGGACGAGAAGACCTCGATCGTATTCGGCATGCCGAGGGAGGCGATAGAGGCCGGAGGGGTGGACAGGGTGGCGCCGCTTCAGGATATACCCGAGGAGATCCGCACCGCGGCCGGTGGTACGCCCAATGGAAGGGCTGCCGGAAGGAAGGCTTCGCACTGAACAGCGGGCGCGCCTCTCCGTGGACCGGATGCGTGTTCAATGGTGTGGGAGAGGATGCCCGCTGTGTGCATGACCAGGCCGTGCAGTTCGGCCCCATGGGGCTCATTTCTTCGCAAGCAATGTGTAACCACAGTGGATGCAGACAATGCGTTCCGCCTCCTTAGGCACGAAGAATGCCTTCTTGCATGCCGGACATATTCTCAGATCCATCGGGTCCGTTCCTTTCCAAGTATCCAGCTGTCGCATCTTATGATGGTATCAAGGGATGACGGATGTCCAGCGTTTGCCGGTGTCACATGGGTGTCTCCGCCTCTCTTGCCGACGAAGCCACCCGTACGCTTCGGCTGTGAAGCGGACGATGCCCTGAAGGAGGCGTATGTATTATCGAATCTTTTCCTTTACAGGTAAATAGCCATATCGGTTGGTTTTTAAGGTTCGTGCGGGATGGATTTCTGGTGGCCGGAGGGTGGTATCTCGTGTGTACTTTGTATGGTATGAGGGCGGGCGTATGGGACAGGTTGCGGTTGGATTCAAAAACCCTTGCGTTGCTGAAGAACCCCGCTTAGAGAGGGTCATTCGAGCCTTACGAGCTTGTTCAGGACCGCCGCCTTGACCAGGCCGGCCGTATCATTGACCTTTAGTTTTTTCATTATGTTGACCCTGTAGCTCTTTATGGTGGACACCGAAAGAAAGAGTTTTTCCGCAACCTGTCTGTTTGTATTACCTTCTGCTATCAGCTTGAGAACCTCCCTCTCCCTCAGGCTCAGGGAGCCGAAGGGGTCGGGGCTCTGTTCGCCCTTTATGATGTCCACGAAGTCGATCATGATCTCGTCCGCCAGGGGTGGGCTCGCGTAGATGAGCCCCGCCATCACCTTCTTCACCGCAAGGAGTATCTCGTCCGCATCTCCCCCCTTCAATATGTACGCCCTGGCCCCGGCTCGGAAGGCGTCCACGGCATACTGACGGTCCTGGTGCATCGATAGGATGATGACCTTTGTGTCCGGGTACTCCCTGGCGATACGCTCGGTGACCAGTATGCCGTCCAGTTCGGGCATGGTGATGTCCAGGATGACTATATCCGGCCTGTGGATGGAGACCCCTTGCAGCGCCTTAAGGCCGTCATCCGCCTCGCCGACCACCGTGTAGCTGCTGTTGCTTGAGAATATGGACTTGATCCCGTTTCTTACGATCGGATGGTCATCAGCTATGAATATCCTTACCTGCTTCATTCATTCAAGCTCCTTCAGGCCAGTCTTCCTGCCTGTATCCCGGAAACTCGGCTATGATCTCGGTGCCTTTTCCGCGCTGAGACCTGATGGTCAGCGCTCCTTTCAAGGATTTGACCCTTTCCCTCATGAGCCTGAGCCCCACACCGCTACTTTGTCTTGAGCCCCTGCCTTTAGAAGGGAACCCGATCCCGTTGTCCCTGACCGAAAGCCTCAGGCGCTCTCCGTCCACCGAGCACCTCACATCGACCCTTGAGGCCGAGGAGTGCTTGACTACATTCTGGATGCACTCCTGCAGCACCCGGTATACGCACTGCTTGTATGCCTCCGGCAGCATCTCGACATCGCCTTCCATGTCGATATACCCTGTTATGCCCGCGGACTCCAAGACGTTATTTACGTACCACGTCGCTGCATCTACCAGCCCCCTCTTGTCAATGAGCGACTCACCATAGGGGCTCACCGGATAAAGGTCGGAGCACATGCCCCTTATGGCGCCGATCGTGCTCTCCAGCACCGAACAGACCTCGCCCAGCTTCTCTTTGGTTGCGGCCGGAGCGTCTTCCTTCAGGCACGTGGAGATGGCCATCTTTATTGCTACGAGGTTCTGACCTATATCGTCGTGCAGTATCCGGGCGAACCTCTTGCGTTCCTTGTCTTCGAGCCTGGTTATCTCCATGGTGAGCTCATGCAGGTCCTTGTTGAGGATGTCCAGCTTGCGTGTCTTTGCCAGGAGCTCCTCTTCGGCGCGCTTGCGCTCGGTTATGTCTATGAAGGTCACGACCGAGCCGGTAATATTGCCGTTTTTGCGAATGGGGTAGGACCAGTACTCGACCGGAAAGCACTTGCCGTCCTTGCGCCACAGGACTTCGTCGTCTGCATGTGTCCCCTCGCCTTTTTGGAAGGCCCTGTATATACGGCAGTCGTCAACCGGGTAGGCCGATCCGTCGGGGCGCGTGTGGTGTATGAGCTCGTGCATGTTCCTGCCCAGTATGTCGCCGATCTCGTCGTAGCCCAAAAGCTTCAGGCACGCCGGGTTTGCGAATGTGCAGTTGCCGTCCAGGTCGAGCCCGTATATGGCCTCTGCAGTGGACTTCAACAGCAGCTCTATCTGCTCCTCCCGTTCGCGCAGGGCCTCCTCGGCGCGTTTGCGCTCCGTGATGTCCAGGATTATGGCAACGAAGACAGGTGTGGACTCAAAGGTGGAGGCCTGGACGTGGACTTCGACCGGATACACTGTTCCGTCCCTGCGCTTGTGGATGGTCGTAAACCTTACCCTTTTCTCCCTGCCGTCCAGCAGCGGCTCGAGCAGCCTGAGGAGCGATTCACGGGTGAACTCCGGCTTTATGTCCAGGGGGGTGAGGTCGCGGAACTCCTCGGCGGAGTAGCCGAGGTTTTTTACGGCTCCGTTGTTTACCTGGATGAAGCGCAGGGTCTCGGCGTTGAAGATGTATATTTCGTTGAGCGAATCATCGAGTATGCGGCCGAAGCGCGCTGCCATGGACTCAGCCCGCCTGCGTTCGGCCTGTGTTCTCAGGGACACGATGCCATAGGCCATGTCCTTGGCCAGCTCGTTCAGAAGGGAGACCTCCTCGTCGTTGAATGCATCCGGCTCTGATGCGTATATGTTGAGTGAACCGATGGTCTCCGAGTCGTCAACCAGGGGCAGGGCAATCGAGGAGGCGTAACCGCGCCTCTGCGCCTCGGCGCGCCAGGGCCTGTATGCATGATCTGCCGATATGTTGTTCAAGACAACGGGCCTGCCTTCGCGTATGGCCGTACCGGTTGGACCGCGGCCCCGTGGGGTGTCCGCCCAGGTGATCTTCACGGTCTCCAGGTAGCCTTGCTCATACCCCGCCTGCGCCACGGGCTGTACGCTTTTCGCTCCGTCGTGCAAGGCATAGCCGACCCAAGCCAGCCGGTAGCCTCCTGTCTCCGTTATTATCCGGCATATCTCGTTGAGAAGCGAAGCCTCGTCCCTTGCGCGCACCAGCGCCTCGTTGCACTGGATCAGGACCTTGAGCGAACGGTTTACCTTGCGCAGCTCTTCCTCGGCCCGTTTGCGCCCTATCTCCGCCGATGCCCTATCCGCGATGACCTCGAAGACATCCTGTGCCCTCGGCGGCAGCTCAAGCCTCTGGCGCGATATGGCGCAGAGTATTCCTATGGGAGCACCTTTCTTGTCCCTCAAAGGTGTTCCGGCGTACCCCTCGGCGCGCATCTCCACAAGTATCTTGTCCTGCGGGAACAGGTCACAGACGCCCTCGGGATAGATGCAGAACCCCTTTTCAGAGACGTTTTCACAGGGGGTGCCGGGTAACCGGTAGGTGAGCGGTTCAACATGCCGACCGTCAAGCCTTATCGATATGGTCCTGACGCGGTCTTTGTCGACGAGTTCGCCGATGAGAGCGCAGTCGACACCGAGCCATTCGCAGAGGCTGTCCACGATCCCCTCGAAGAATTCCTGGCCGACACATCCGACGGTACTTGCAACGAGCGTCTGCAACGTCCTGTCCGCCCGCCTGAGCTCAGCCTCCGATGCCTCCAGCTCGGCCACCCTGCGGCGCAGTCGCTCAAGTTCTTCGATGAGCGCGGCCCTATTTTCCGTGGTGTCTTTCATGTTGTCCGTTTCGTAAACAGGCTCTGATCCCGTGTGACGGCTGGCGACATCTCAGGTCGAACGGCTGTGAGGGGGAATGGATTGTCAAACGAGACCACTTGCGCCTGTTTCAGAAGGGCCGTATCTTATGAATGCATGGCGATTTAAAATGTACAGCGAGCGCCTGTCTGCGTGTGGATACGCGCAGGCAGGCATTCCCCGCAGCCCGCTGCGGGGTTAGCGAGCGAATATAAAAGACATCTTCCTTACATTTGAAGGTTCCCTGTCCGCCGACCGGCAGTCTCCGGAGACCTCGATTTAATTACATATTTTATAGATTTTCCTGTTTTATTTCAACTCAAATCAAACCCCGTATCCGAGCCTCGCCGTCCTCTCGCGTAAAGTAAGGGGTGCTTACTTCGCACCTTGAAGGCTTAGGGCAGGGACGCTGCCATGGTTCGGTTTATGGAGGTCGACGGGCGATGATACATCTGAGCGTGCCTTCAGAGAGAAACCTCCGGTGTTGATCCGTATCAATGAAACGATTGAGATTTCAGGCAAATTATTGTATAGTAACAAAAGATGAGCCCCGTTTTTTTGCAGTGTGACGTCGCAGTGAAGATGTCCTGCGAGCGGTATTATACGAACTTCCTTAAAAAGAGAGTGGGTAGGATCAGGATAGCATGGTGACGCAGGGGCTTAATGCGGTAGTCAGCCAAAGGATAGAGGTATCCCCGTATCTTATAATACTGAGGGTTCAGCCCGACGGCTGGGAGTTGCCCGAGTTCATACCCGGGCAGTTCGCCGTCCTTGGCCTCCCGGGGTCTGCGCCTCGCTACAGGTTCTCAGATCCGGAGGCTGAACCACCCGAGCCGGACAGGCTCATCAAGCGCGCCTATTCCATCGCCTCATCCTCGGTCGAACGTGAGTACGCGGAGTTCTACATAACGCTTGTGGGCTCCGGTGCGCTGACACCGAGGCTCTTTGCCCTTAGGGTGGGGGACAGGCTCTGGCTATCTCCCAAGTTTACCGGCATGTTCACCCTCTCGGAGATTCCGGAAGATGTGAAAAACGTGGTGCTCGTTGCCACAGGTACAGGGCTTGCACCGTACATGAGCATGATGCGCACACAGCTCGAGCACGACCGTAACCGTCGCTTCGCCGTACTCCACGGCGCCCGCCACTCCTGGGACCTTGGCTACAGGTCCGAGCTCATCACCATGCAGCGACTCTGTCCCAACTTCACGTACCTGCCGATCATAAGCCGCCCGGAGGATGAGCCCGTGGCCTGGAACGGCCCCACGGGCTATGTGCAGGACCTTTGGACCGGCGGAGGGCTGTGCAAGGCCTGGGGCTCAAGACCCGGGCCGGGAGATACACACGTGCTTCTTTGCGGCAATCCGGTGATGGTCGAGGTCATGTCGGATATCCTATCCGGTGAGGGGTTCCGTGAACACACAAAGAAGACGCCGGGCGAGGTTCACGTGGAACGGTACTGGTAGGTCCTGGTCCGCTGCCGGGAATCCTTCAAGTGCAAAGAACCCCCGCTCGTACCGATGTGCGGCGCATCCTCACTATTTTCCGCAGACAAGGGCCTTGAAGGCCGCTGCATCCTCGAACATGTAAACGTTGTTGAACATGAAGTAGCTCTCCTCTGCTGCGACAACTCCCCTCAATTCTTCCAGATCCTCCCGGCTGTACCTGTATCTGTAGCCCCCGATGCCGTGCAGGCGCCAGTAGCGTATCTTTCCGAAGGATGCCCTTGTCTTGAAGGGGTCCACCGCATGGACGAGTTCCAGTTCACTGCACACGGCCTTTATCTCCTTTTCATTCCATGCGCCGCGCGGCTCCCACACAAGGATCAACCCGTCCCTCTCGATCGTGGAAAAAAACCTCTTCATGTTTTTTTTGTTGCCGTCGGTGGGTGCGAAACTCGCCGGACACTGGAATACAACCACCCTGGTCCTCAGAAGTGTCGCGATCTCCCTTGTCCTGCGCCATGCCTCAAACACCTCGTCGGTGGGCTTGAACGAGCCGAAGTTCCCTTCCCTGCCTGCAGGTACCGGCGTCCTGAGCCTTCTGTACGTAGGGCTCTTGGGCGTGTGTGTTATGAGCTGCCATGCCTTGAGCGTAAACTCGAAGCCCTCCGGGGCCGAATCCCGCCACCTTTGTACGGTCTTAAGATGCGGCGGCTCGTAGAAGGTCTTCTGTACCTCCACGACGTCGAAGGTCGAGTAATATCTTTTTCGGGATACGGGAAAGCCGCAGCATCCTATCCGGATCTTCATATAGCCTCCTGGACCGTAGATGCACGGCGAGCGCCGCTTCGAGCCTGACCCGGAAGCTTCGGGTACAATAGTGCCCTGCCTCCGCTTCGAGGTCGGAGAATCTGTTCTTCTTTCAGCTCCATGGCCGTATATGAAACCTACACCCTTTCGTCTACGCCTGTCAATGTACATCCAAAGCCGCCTTAAAGGTGCATGCGGAAGGCTCTAATCTATTGACTTTACTCTCCAACTCTGATTATGATTGTCATGTATGGATGTAAAGGCCGGTAAGAAGACCTTTCTGATAGTCTTTGCAATCGCCGTTTTCGCCATAACGGTCTTTGCCGTAGCCGGTGAAAACGGGCTCATCGATGTCATAAGGCTCAAGAAGGAGCGTGACCGTATCCTCAGCCAGAACAGGGAGGTCGAACGCGAGAGCGAGAGGCTGCGCAGGGAGATAGAGCTCCTCAAGGCGGACAAGCGTTACATAGCCGAGATAGCGAGAAGGGAGCTGGGGATGATAGGCAAAAACGAGATTATCTACAAGATAGAAAGGACGGAAGACAGGGAAAGGGATTAGCATAGCCGCCTGTGTTGCCGCCTCGTAATCAAGTAGTTCGTTCACGAAATATCCTGCCGATCGCCTCTTGTCATAAAAAGGGGTATGAACATCCGCACACGGAACACCCCGGGCCATCTGCCGACAAAAAATTCACCGGAGAATTGACGCAATGAAAAGACGTGTAAAGACAGCCGGGATTCAGATCGCACCATCCGGCGACCTCGAAGAGACCGTTGTACGCGCCGTAGGGCTCATCAGGCTTGCAGCAGAAAAGGGCGCGGAGATCGTTTGCCTTCCCCAGCTCTTCAACCTGCCCTGGTTTCCGGCGAGCATAGACAAAAAGAAGTTGTCACTGGCAGAGACAGAAGACGGCCTTACGATTACGGCCCTGCGGGAGGTCGCCTCATCCGAGGGTATAGTAGTCGTTGCGCCGATCTTTGAGAAGGACGGCGGCGACTACTTCAATACGGCCTTTGTGATCGGGACCAGGGGGAACATCCTCGGAAGGTACAGAAAGGTCCACATCCCGCAGATACCGCTGTGGGAGGAGCGGACGTACTTCAGGCCCGGAGATACGGGTTTTCCGGTATTCGAGACCCCCTTTGCCAGGATAGGCGTTCAGATCTGCTGGGACGTCTTCTTCCCAGAGGGCTTCAGGGTGCTTGCGCTGAACGGCGCGGAGATCGTATTTGCCCCCACGGCCGCTGCATTCGAGCATTCCTGTCCGAAGTGGGAGAGGACTCTCGGGGCCGCGGCGCATGCAAACGGTTTTTTCATCTTCAGGGTGAACCGCTTCGGCGAGGAGGAAAAACAGGACTTCTACGGCGGAAGCTTCTGCGTTAGGCCGGACGGGGAGTTCGTCGTCAAGCCGGCGGGCTCGTCCGAGGGCATAATACTTGCCGACCTCGATATGAGCGAGATAGAGTCGGTCAGGAACGTGTGGGAGTTTCTCAAGGACAGGAGACCGGATACGTACAAGAGGATAATCGAACGATGAAGGGTACCATTCGGGAGATAATCACAAAGGCCCTTGACGGCGCAATAGCCGGCGGCGCGCTGAAGACCAGGAAGCCGGTGATACTCGAAAGGCCGAAGAGGGAGGAGTTCGGGGACTTTTCGACGAACCTGGCGATGCTTCTCGCCCCCGAGGAGGGGAGATCTCCGAGGGATATAGCCTCGATCCTCGTTGAAGGGATAGCCGCATCCCCTGTGGTGGCGAGGTGCGAGGTCGCCGGCCCGGGCTTCATAAACATCTTTCTCAAGAGGAGCTACTGGTATTCCATCCTCGCGGAGATACTCCGAAAGGGGGAGGGTTACGGTGATCTGGATACCGGCGGAGGAGAGAAGATACAGGTTGAGTTCGTGAGCGCGAACCCCACCGGACCGCTGCACATAGGACACGGCAGGGGCGCGGCCGTGGGGGATGCGTGCGCGAATGTACTGAAGGCCGCGGGCTTTGATGTGACCAGGGAGTACTACATAAACGACGTGGGCAGACAGATGGAGACCCTGGGGCGTTCTCTTTTTCTCCGCTACCAGGAGCTCCTCGGAATGCCCGTCGAGTTCCCCGATGACTACTACAGGGGAGAGTACATGAAGGAGATCGCAAGGGACTTTTTAACGAAGTACGGCACAAGGTACAGGGATGCGAGGCCCGGAGAGCCCGGCGACGATTCCCTGCCGGTCTTTATCGAGTTCGCAAAGGACTCCATAATGTCAGGGATTAAAAAGGACCTTGCGGACTTTGGGGTGGGGTTCGATGTCTGGTACAGCGAAAAGGATCTCTTCGACAAGGGGCTCGTTGAAGAGACGCTGAAGGAGCTTGAAGGCAGGAATGTCCTTTACGAAAAGGACGGTGCGCTGTGGTTCAGGACAACGGACTACGGGGATGACAAGGACAGGGTCCTTGTGAAGGCCGACGGCTCGACCACGTACTTTGCGTCTGATACCGCCTACCACAGGGAAAAGCTGAAGAGGGGGTTCAAGCGCATAGTGGACGTGTGGGGCGCAGACCACCACGGTTACCAGCCGAGGATGAAGGCGTTGTTCAAGGCCCTTGGTGAGGACGAGGAGAGGCTTAAGATCATCTTCATTCAGCTCGTAAGCCTCTCGAGGGGAGGGGTGCCGCTTAAGATGAGTACGAGGGCCGGCGAGTTCATAACCCTGAGGGAGGTGATGGAAGAGGTCGGCAAGGACGCCTGTCGCTTCTTTTTTCTAATGCGCAGACCCGATGCCCACCTGGACTTCGACCTTGAGCTTGCAAAGAAACAGGCTCCGGAAAACCCGGTCTACTACGTGCAGTACTGCCATGCACGGATAATGAGCATCATGGAGTTTGCAAGGGAGCGGGGTGTGGATGTGCCGGATGTGGTCGGCCCCGATACGTTGAAGGAGCTTTCGAGGCTCGACCAGAAAGAAGAGGTGGCCATAATAAAGCACCTTGCCGGCTTCGAGGAGGTCATAGAGAAGAGCGCCGTGGAGATGGAGCCGCACAGGGTAACATTCTATCTTCAGGAGCTGGCCGGCCTGTTTCATCCATATTACAACCGTAACCGTGTTGTAACGGATGATCCGGGTCTAACCACCGCGAGGCTGCTCCTGTGCCGGGCGGTGGCCACCGTGGTCGCAAAGGGGCTCGGGCTTCTTGGGGTCTCGGCCCCAAAAAAGATGTAGCGCCGTTCGGTGTTCCGCGCCGTCCTTCCCACCGGTTCTTGGTATAGGCTTCGATCGTATAGGCTGCCGTCATCTTCAAAATCTCGGGGAAAGCCGCTGGTTCAGTAAGGAGGGATACGTGTTCGGCGGCTGGCCAAGCGGGCCGTCGTGGATCTTTGTTAAAGAAAAAATTGACATATCTCTTGTTTTCTGTATAATTAGACTTCTTGCGTCCGGTTCGGGGTCCGCGGTTCTGAACGGCTTCTGGAACTCATCTTCTGTTCCGGGGCGTATCCGGCCGCCGGCAGCATGGGCGGACTTCAAAAATCCATTTTAGCGCAGAGGGGGTGTGATGTTTGTCTGAGGTCAAGGTCATCGATGACCAGCTCGAAAGGGCACTTAAGATCCTTAAAAGAAAGCTCGCGCAGAACGGTACCTTTAAGGAGATAAAGAAGAGAAGGTATTATGAAAAGCCCAGTGTGAAGAAAAAAAGAAAGCGTCAGGAGGCTCAGAAGCGCCGCGTGAAGGCGATGAAGAAGGCTTCCAGGTACCGCGGCGACTAATTGCTAAAGCCGTTCCTTGACAAGTCTTTCTACAACATCAGGGTTTGCCAGAGTGGATATGTCGCCGAGCTCGTCGGTGCGGCCCATGGCAATCTTTCTTAATATCCTTCGCATGATCTTACCACTGCGGGTTTTGGGAAGCCCCGTTGCAAACTGTATCTTATCCGGTTTTGCAATGGGGCTTATCTCTTTTTTGACGTGGTCGAGGAGCTCGGCGCTGAGCTCTCCGGAGGGCTCGATCCCCTCCTTCAGTACCACGAAGGCATAGATCCCCTCTCCTTTCACATCGTGCGGATAGCCCACCACAGCGGCTTCGGCCACCGCATCGTGTGACACCAGGGCGCTCTCTATCTCGGCTGTTCCGAGCCTGTGGCCTGACACGTTGAGTACGTCGTCGATCCTTCCCATCAGCCAGTAGTCACCGTCTTCATCCACCCTGGCCCCGTCGCCCGACATGTAGTATCCCGGGAAGCGGCTGAAGTAGACCTCCTTGGTCCTCTTGTGGTCCGTGTCACCGTACATGCCCCTCAGGATGCCCGGCCAGGGCCGCTCTATCACCAGATAGCCGCCCTCGTTCGTCTTGGCGGGCCTGCCGTCCTCGGTCAGTATCTTCGGTACAATCCCGAAAAACGGCCTTGTGGCAGAGCCGGGCTTGAGTGTGGTTGCCCCGGGCAGCGGGGTTATCAGTATTCCGCCGGTCTCCGTCTGCCACCAGGTGTCGACTATCGGCAGGCGCCCCTTGCCCACGACCTCGTGATACCACATCCATGCCTCGGGGTTAATGGGCTCACCCACCGTACCGAGGAGCCTTAGGCTCGAGAGGTCGTGCCTCGTCACCCACTCGTCACCGTGTCTCATCAGGGCTCGTATAGCCGTGGGGGCGGTGTAGAGGATGTTCACCCCGTGCTTGTCAACTATATTCCAGAACCTGTCGGGTTCCGGGTACGTGGGTATCCCCTCGAAGATGACCGAGGTCGCTCCACAGGCGAGCGGACCGTAGACTATGTAGCTGTGCCCCGTAACCCACCCTATGTCGGCCGTGCAGAAGTAGACGTCCTCATCCTTGTAGTCAAAGACCCACTTGAAGGTAAGGGCAGAGTATACGAGATAGCCCCCTGTTGAGTGGACCACGCCCTTGGGCTTGCCCGTTGAGCCGCTTGTATACAGTATGAAGAGCGGATCCTCTGAGTCCATTTCCTCGGGAGGGCATTCATCCGCTATATCCCCTGCCGAGAGCTCATCGTGCAACCACGTATCCCTTCCTTGCTGCATCCAGACCGGTCCGCCGGCCCGTCTGACGACGAGGACCGACCCGATCGTAGGACAGTTCTCCAGGGCCTTGTCTGCATTCTCCTTGAGAGGGATCCTCTTGCCCCCGCGTATTCCCTGGTCAGCGGTTATGAGGAGCGTGGATTCGCAGTCGCGGATCCTCTCTTCCAGTGAGGCGGAGCTGAAGCCGCCGAAGACCACGCTGTGGATGGCGCCTATCCTTGCACAGGCCAGCATGGCCACCGCAAGCTCGGGTACCATGGGAAGGTAGATGGTTACCCTGTCGCCCTTCTTGATCCCCTTCTTCTTCAGCACGTTCGCAAAGCGGCAGACCTCGCGGTGCAGCTCGCGGTAGGTGTAGCGCTTCGAGGTGCCGTCGTCGGCCTCCCACAGGATGGCCGTCTTGTCGGCCACAGGGGTCCTGAGGTGCCTGTCAAGACAGTTATACGATGCGTTCAGTTTTCCGTTTATGTAGAACTTTACCTCGGGCTTGTGGAAGTCCCACTCCCAGACCTTTTCCCACTTCTTGCTCCACGTAAGTATGTAGGCCATCCTGCCCCAGAACCCCTCGGGGTCGTCGACCGACTCCCTGTACATGGTCTCATACTCCTCCATGCTCTTTATGTACGCATTTTTTGCAAAGTCGGGCGGAGGAGGGAAATGCCTCATCTCCTCTGAAAGCACCTCGATTGTTTTTTCAGCGACCTTTTCCTGCAACTTCATACCTCCGTTGGGTTGGACGTGGATCGGGTGAGAGAAAGCCTGTATGATTCGGGGTCTTTAAAGCCATGGCTCGATACGCCCGCCGCTCAGCCGCGGAAGGGAAACGGTGTGTGTGATGCCGATACACCGTACCGGACAGCGTATGTCCATGACCTAAACATACACGAAGCCCACTGCGGTGTCAAGCCGTGGGCAGCTTCCCTCCAGGTCTGGAAAGAAAAGAATCTCGTATGACGGTATGGGGTCAAAAAGGCTTGCGGAGAGGTTTTGACCAGGCCGGGGTGTGGTGGCGCTGAACCATAGCCGGCGCCGTGAAGCCCACCGGCCTCCACCGCCAGCAATCGGGTAGACCTTGACACGACCATGTCTTTCCTGATAATTTTATGATCTTCATGTATCGGTCCTTTTGAGTGTGTATGCCTTGAAGACAGAGCAGGCTGACAAGGGTTTCATGGCCGAGGCCGTGAAGGAGGCAAAGAAGGCCCTGGAAAAGGGAGAGGTCCCGGTAGGGGCGGTGGTCGTTCTGAACGGCGCTGTCATTGCAAGGGCGCACAACACAAAGGAATCGACTCACGATCCAACAGCCCACGCCGAACTCACAGCCTTAAGAAAGGCCGCAAGAAAGCTGGGGAACTGGCGTCTCAAGCATACGACACTCTATGTGACGCTTGAACCGTGCATCATGTGCATGGGTGCAATGGTCCAGGCAAGGGTCAGCAGGCTGGTATTCGCCTCGTTTGATCCAAAGGCAGGGGCATGCGGCTCGCTCTACGACGTGTCGAGCGACACGAGGTTGAATCACAGGATAAGGGTGACCTCCGGTGTCCTTGATGACGAGGCCGGCAGGCTGCTCAAAGGCTTTTTTACGCGTCTTAGAAGAAAAAAGGATGGTCGATAATTTTGCTGGTGAGGAGGGCTTGATATGAAGATAGAGATCAAGGATCACATCTTTCGTGAGTATGACATCAGGGGGAAGTACGGGGAGGATCTGACCCCTGATATCGCCGAGTCGCTGGCAAAGGCATACGCACAGTATCTCAGGGAAAGGACCGGCAAGGAGAGGCTCAGGGTAAGCGTCGGAAGGGATGTGAGGCTCAGCTCGGGGGAGATAAAGAATGCGCTTCTGCTTGGGCTCATAGGGGCGGGCCTGAACTGCGTGGACATAGGCGAATGTCCCACGCCGCTTCAGTACTTCTCTCTCCATGAGCTCGATCTCGACGGCGGAATAATGATTACAGGAAGCCACAATCCACCGAAGTACAACGGCTTCAAGATAAGCGTGGGCAAGGAGACGATTCACGGCGCGGAGATACAGCGCATCAAGGAGATAATGAAGGAGCACGCGCGGACCGGTGTCACCGGGGCAAGCCTCGTCAGGGGTATTGTTCAGAACGTAGACATAATCTCGAAGTACATCGACTACCACGTCAAGGGCTTCTCTTCCACGCTGCCCGCCGAGGGGCTCGAGCGGCCCATAAAGATCGTGGTGGATGCAGGAAACGGGACCGCCGGACTGGTTGCGCCAGAGCTTTTGAAGAAGCTGGGTTGCGGGGTCATAGAGCTCTTCTGCAAGCCGGACGGCCGTTTTCCGAATCACCATCCCGACCCCACGGTCGTGGAGAACCTGAAAGGCCTCGTCGAAGAGGTCAAAAAACGCGGTGCCGACTTCGGGGTCGGTTATGACGGGGATTCGGACAGGATAGGCGTGGTTGACGAGAAGGGAAGAATAATCTGGGGCGACCAGCTCATGGTAATATTCGCAAGGTCCATACTCGAAAAGACCCCCGGAGCCACCATCGTGGGAGAGGTCAAGTGTTCGCAGACCATGTACGACGAGATAGAGAGGCTCGGCGGGAATGCGGTCATGTGGAAGACCGGGCACTCGCTCATAAAGTCGCGGATGAAGGAGCTCAAGGCCGCGATGGCGGGAGAGATGAGCGGACACATATTCTTCGCCGACAGGTACCTGGGCTTTGATGATGCGATATACGCGACATGCCGCCTCGTGGAGATACTGGCCGAGAAGAGAAGGCGGAATCCTGAGACCGTCTTTTCGGATCTTCTCAAGGGACTGCCCGAGACCTACACGACCCCTGAGATCAGGGTCAGTTGCCCGGAGGAGGAGAAGTTCCGGATAGTGGAGAGCCTCAAGGCCGCGGTCAAGGAGGGGGAGGAGGGGCTCAAGATAAGGAAGATCATTGATATCGACGGCTTGAGGATCGTCTTTGACGGCGGATGGGCGCTTGTAAGGGCGAGCAACACCCAGCCGGTGCTGGTCATGAGGTACGAGGCCGAGAGTCAGGAGTTGCTCGAAAGGTTCAAGGGGTTTGTCCGTTCAAGGATCGAGAGGGTCTGGCCCGGATGCACTATGCCGGCCTGACCCGGCCCGCTATCGAACCACCCCACCGCAGGCAGCGGTAGGTAAGCATCACGAGCTGAATACACAAATGGATAACCCCTTAACATGAGAAGCTCCCCGCAGTTTTCTGCTGGAAGCTTCAATATTCAAGGGAAGGAAGATGTCTTTTGCATTCGCTCGCCGTGTATTTTCATATGCAACCCTCAAGGCCCTATCTCTTCCCCGTAATCAGGCAATAATAGGCTGAACGTATCCCGGTCGAGCCGCGGATTTAGTACGACCGAGTAGTACCTTATGGTGAGCTTTTTAGTTCCGTTCTCTATGACGAAGATGAAAGGGATTTTTGCACCCATTACCTTTCTGTAGTCACCCATGCTTACACTGAGCTCAGGGCTTCCGAGCCTTACAATCTCGGCAGGATTCCCGTCCCGGTCCGTGGTGGTCGTCCAGCCCTTCTTGTCTCCGAAGACAGCCCCGCCGGTGCCCAAGAGGATCGGTACCAGCTCACGCGGCCCGGCCGGGCCGGCAAGCGCCGGATCGTCCCATCGGCAGCCAGAGAGCCTTCCCCTGTAGTACAGCGTGCAGTCCTCCGAGTCTCCGGCTACGACCGCGACGATTCGGTTCATCGGGCCATAGACCTCGATCCTGATCTTGTCCGGGCTTTTGACAAGGACGGTCGCCCTGCCCTTTATATCCCTGGCAAGCTCAACCCTTGCTAAAGCCTTGAGCGATGTGGGAGCGGATGCAGCAGCACCTGTAAGGCCCTTTTCATCGTACGGCCGCATGGAGGGCCTGAATGAGCAGCCGGCGAGCAGGAGAAGCAGCAAGGGAAGGAGTGCGGTCTGGAGCCTATTCGGATTCAAGTTCTTTTTTGAGGTTTTCGAGTTTGGTCTTGAGCGATTCGTTGTCGGGAGAAAGCCTGTATGCCCTTTCGTAGGCATCCATGGCCTTTTTCTTGTTACTCGACTTGAGGTAGGCATCCCCGAGGTGTTCCACCACAATGGCGTCGTCGGGCAGGTACTTTATCGCCCTTTCCAGCTCGGCGACGGCCTTGTCGAACTCCCCCTTCTTGTAGTAGACCCAGCCGAGGCTGTCTATGATGTGTCCGCTCTCGGGTTTTATGGCGAGCGCCCTTTTTATGTATCTTTCGGCCTCGTCGAGCTTTATGCCCCTTTCGGCCAGGGTGTAGCCTATATAGTTCAGGGCGTTGGCATGATCCGGGTTTATATCCACCACCTTGCGCATATGGGCCAGGCACTCGGACCACATCCCGGCCTCGTCATACACCACGCCCAGCATGAAGTGCAGCTCCTCGTTCTCTGGGTCGAGCTTGATGGCCTCCTTCAGCGTGGCTATGGCGTCCTTGGTCCTGCCCGCCCTCCTGTACATGGATGAGAGGAGCCTGTAAAGCTCCGTGTCGCCGCCCTTTATGTCTATGGCCTGCCTTATGGCCGCTGCGGCCTCGTCGAGCCTCCCCTGGCGTTCGTATATGAAGGCCAGATGTATCTTTGCATCGACGAAGACACCCTTTCCCGCCGGGATCTTCCCGAAGGTCTCCAGCGCCTTTTCAAGTTCCCCCTTTTCTTCGTATACCGTACCCAGGTAATACCGTACCTTCTCCCTTACCGGGTCTTCTTCAAGGATCTGACGGAACTCCTCTACCGCCTTGTCATAGTCTTTCTGCTCGAAGTAGATGAGACCTATCCTTGTCATTGCATCAAGGCGCGCCGTATCTATATTTTTCAGCTCTTCATACTGCCTTATCGCGTCGTCGAACCTCTTCTGCCGGATGAAGATGTTGCCCAACTTCTTCAGGATGGCGACGTCATGGGGCGATATCTTCAGGGCCTTGCGGTATGTGGTGATGGCCTCTTCGATCCTGTCGCTTCTCTCATAGACCAGCGCAAGCTCCAGGTACGCCGACAGGAAGCCGGGGTTTATCTCCACAGCCTCTTTGTAATGCCTTTCCGCCGCAGAGAAGTTTCCCCTCTCGGCTTCGATCCTGCCGATATAATAGTGGCCCATGACCGACTCTGGTAGCCTTTCGATGAGCCTTGCGAGCACCTCCAGCGCGCTTTCGTAATCACTCCTCTTTGCGTGGAGCAGACCCAGTAGCAGATAGGGCTTCTGGTTGTCGGGCGCAAGCTCGATGGCCTTTTCGTATTCGTTTACGGCATCGTTGCCTCTGTGAAGTATCGAATAGAGCTCACCCAAGAAGAGCCTGGCCGGCAGGTAGTCAGGGGCGACATCCCTCGATTTTTCCAGGAGGTCGAGGGCGAGGTCCGTATTGCCCATCCTGAGATAGAGGTGTGCCAGATCCGCATAGAGGAGCGGAGAGAGGGGATCCACGTCGATGGCCTTTTTGTAGTGCGTTATGGCCCCGCTTATGTCTCCCTTTTTTCTCAGCATCTGGGCCATGGAGAAGTAATAGTACGCGTCGGCCGCGGTGTACTTCTTTACGTTGATCCTCGAAAATCTGGGTCTCGGGTGCCCACGTAGGGAGTCGAGGAAGCCGGCATCCGCCGGAGACGGGCCCACGCTCAAGGCGATGAAGGTCAGTGCCGAAACGGCAGATAAGAACTGTAGAAGGGTTCTTTTCCTGTTGGTCTTTTTCATAGATCCGTATTCCGCAAGGGTTTGACCGCGGTATGGGGAAACCGGTCTCCTGGAAGGTGAAAATCTCCCCTTTTTAACATTTTTAATGATAACATCATTCGTTTATGTAGTCAAATGCCACCGGGCCGAGGTGATTATTGAGGCGGGCAGAGGATGCACCGGTCGGCTTTCTCGTTCCACCGTTCGAGTTGTCTCTCGGGACGATGGGGGCAGGAAGACCGGAGAAAGATCGCCGTGTTCATTGAATGAATGGAGCCACTTCATGAGTGGCGAGCCCGGGCCGACTCTATCTTCTGGCGGACCAAGGGAGGAAGGTGGATGCCGTCTGTATCCATCTCAGAGAGGAGCTCTGCGAGCACCTCAACCTTCTCCTGGAGAGTAAGGTGCTTGTGAAGGAGGATGTGCTTTTCCCCCCTGAGTACAAAGCTCCCACCGGGGGTGTTCACTACACCCTTTTTCAGATCGTCGTAGTGCAGCCTTATGGAAAGCTTCCTGGCCGTCTCTTCAAGGAGGGCCAGGACCTCCTGTACCTTCATACCATATATAATGGCCCCATCGATGCTGCCTGTCAAGCGGTTTTGCTGTTTTGGCTTGGCCGTCAAAACAGCTATTGACAACGCCCATTCCATGTTCTATATTTTTTATAAATCTATTTGGAGGAGCGCTGATATGTCAGAAAATGTACTTGAGGTTACGGATTCGAGCTTTGATTCCCTGATTCTTAAGTCCGATAAACCCGTACTCGTTGACTTCTGGGCGACGTGGTGCGCTCCCTGCAGGGCCATTGCACCGGTGGTGGAGGAGCTTGCCGAAGCCTACGCCGGAAAGATCAAGGTGGCCAAGATGAACGTCGATGAGAATCCCGCAACACCCGGGAAATACGGCGTGAGGGGTATTCCAACGCTGATCCTCTTCAAGAACGGACAGGTCGTTGACCAGGTGGTTGGGGCGGTTCCAAAGAACCAGATAAAGGAACTGATCGACAAGGGCCTGTAGTCGCCGTACTAAGGTGCACAAATAAAAATTGGAGTGACTTTTCAAGGCAGATACTATAAAATAGTATCTGCCTTTTTACTTTTCGGCCTCTAACGGAGGAGGCCTTTTGTACCGAAGCGGTGGAATTAGGTGTCATGAGGATACGAAGCTGGCATCTTGCGGTTGTTGCCATTATAATACTTGTCGGTTTGGGCTGCGGCAACGGCTCCAAAGGACAGGCCGACGGGGCGGTGGCTTCTGCGGTTGAAGAAGCGCGCGTAATGGACGGCGGCTTGGCCCCGCAGTTCACCCTCAAGACCTTTGACGGCGCCTTGCTCAGCATAGAGGATCTCAGGGGCAGCCCCGTTGTTCTGAACTTCTGGGCCTCGTGGTGCTATCCGTGCAGGATGGAGGCCGCTGTGCTCGAGAACGCCTACCAGAGGTTCAAATCAAGCGGTGTCAAGTTCGTCGGCGTGGCCATAAGCGACTCGGAACAGGGTGCAAGGGCCTTTGTAAAGGAGTTCGGCGTAACCTACCCCAACGGCCTTGACAGCGACAACACAATCGCAACCGCATACCAGGTGTTCGTGATCCCCCAGACCATCATCCTGGACAGGGAAGGACGCGTGAGATTCGCCTTCACCGGCGCCATAACCGAGGAGAAGGTACTCTTGGAGGGGATCAGAAGGGTCCTCTGAACAGCACATGCGTCTGTTTCACTGCAGGCGACCGGGCCTGCCCTGCACGCGTCCTCGCCCCCGAACGTTTCGTCCTTGTCGTTGCATATTTCCGGTATCCCTGCTAAAATTGTCGACAGTTACGGTATCCCGACATTATCCTTGTCTTTTTTGCGGTTGAGCTCCGCAGGATCCGGCTCAGGCGATGGATGTCCTTACGGCGATAAGGGGCAGAAGATCTATCCGCAGCTTCAAGGGTGACGAGATCGAGCCTGAAAAGATAGAGGTTCTGAAGGACGCCCTTGTATGGGCGCCGAGCGCAGGGAACCTTCAGAGCAGGTTCTTCTACTTCGTTTACAACGACGATGTGAAAAGAAGGCTTGTCGGTGCGGCCCTGGGGCAGGGGTTCATACTCGAGGCCCCGCTCGTGGTTGTAGGCTGCGCCGATATCCGGAGGATAGCCGTCCGTTACAGGGAAAGGGGGGTGTACCTGTACTGCATAGAGGACCTTGCGTGCAGTATACAGAACATGATGCTGGCCGCATACAGCGAGGGGCTCGGCAGCGTATGGGTCGGGGCGTTTCACGAGAACGAGGTTGCGGGCATCCTGGAGATGCCGGAAAACCACAGGCCCCTGGCCATAGTCCCTGTGGGCTATCCGGATGAAGACCCCGTTCCGCCTGAGAGGGTTGCGCACAAGGATACGGTAAAGGAAGTCTTTTAGTCACTGCCGACTTGAAAATGCATAAGCGAGCGCCTGTCTGCGTGCGGCTACGCACAGGCAGGCATTCCCCGAAGCCCGCTTTGGGGTTAGCGAGCTAATATAATATAACTTCCTTACATTTGAAGCTTCCCTGAGCCCGCTCTAGGAAGCTTCAAAGGGTCAGGTAGCGGTGGACGGACGGCTCATTGACGAGGCTGACCTGGAACTCTCCAAAAACGCCTTGACGGTCCTTGAGAGGAGATACCTTGAAAAGGACGAGAAGGGCAATGTAGTCGAGACCCCGCTAGAGATGTTCCAGAGGGTTGCAAGGAACATCGCCGAGGCAGAGAAGATATACGACAGGGATGCCGACGTGGAGGCCGCAGCAGAAGGGTTCTTCCGTCTGATGACATCCCTAGAGTTCCTGCCCAACTCTCCCACCCTCATGAACGCCGGCCGCAGGCTCCAGCAGCTTTCCGCGTGTTTCGTCCTGCCTGTTGAGGACTCCATAGACTCCATATTCGAGGCCGTCAAAAACACCGCCATAATCCACCAGTCCGGCGGGGGGACCGGGTTTTCATTCAGCCGCCTGAGGCCGTCCAACGACATAGTGGGCTCTACAGGGGGGCTGGCGAGCGGTCCGGTCTCCTTCATGCGGGTCTTTAATGCCGCGACAGAGGCCATAAAACAGGGTGGCACCAGGAGGGGCGCCAATATGGGGGTTCTCAGGGTGGACCACCCGGACATCGTCTCCTTCATAACCGTGAAGCAGGATCCCACGGAGTTCCTGAACTTCAACCTCTCGGTCGCCCTGACCGAGGAGTTCATGAAGGCGCTTAAGGATGGAAGGGATTACGCGCTTGTAAACCCAAGGACCGGCGAGGTGACTGAACGGAAGAGCGCGGAGGAGGTCTTCGCCCTTATCGTGAGATGCGCATGGAAGAGCGGTGAGCCAGGGGTTCTCTTCATAGACCGCATAAACGAAACGAACCCCACACCGCACCTCGGGGCCATAGAGGCTACAAACCCCTGCGGCGAGCAGCCGCTTCTGCCATACGAGTCCTGCAACCTCGGTTCCATCAACATGGCAAGGATGCTTAAAAGGGACGGCTGCGCGTGGAAGGTGGACTACGAGAAGCTCGCAAGGACCGTAGAGACCGCAGTGAGGTTCCTCGACAATGTAATAGACATGAACCATTATCCGGTAGCCGAGATCGAAAGGATGACCAAGGGAAACCGCAAGATAGGCCTTGGCATCATGGGGTTTGCGGACATGCTCGTCAGGCTGAGGGTCCGGTACGGGAGCAGGAAGAGCCTGGAGCTTGCCGAGGAGATAATGCGTTTCATAAGCGACCGCGCCTGGGAGGCATCGAGGATTCTCGCTGAAAAGAGGGGGCCTTTTCCGAACATCAAGGGGAGCGTATTCGACAGGCCTGGTACTAGGGCCGTGAGGAACGCCACCACCACCACGATAGCGCCCACCGGCAGCCTGAGCATAATAGCCGGCTGTTCATCGGGCATAGAGCCGTACTATTCACTGAGCTATACGCGGCATGTTCTGGGCGGGGTGGAGCTCACCGAGACCATCCCGCTCATAAAGGAGACGGCCGATGAGGAGGGTTTGCCCGGTGAGGAGCTCATGGAGTACATTCGAAGCGGCGGGGACCTGAAGAAGAGGGACGATCTGCCGGATTCGTTCAAGGAACTCTTTGTGACCGCCTTTGACATAAGGCCGGAGGACCATGTAAGGATGCAGGCTGCGTTCCAGAGACACACCGACAACGCGGTGTCAAAGACCATAAACCTCCCGGCCGATGCCCGGGAGGATGATGTGAGAAGTGCGTACATGCTCGCCTATGAGCTCGGCTGTAAAGGGGTCACCGTATACAGGAGCGGGACCAGGACCGAACAGGTCCTTACCTGCAAGAACTCGCTTTACTGTTGAGGCGGCCTGATCGACAGCAGGAAGCCCTGAAAGGGCCCGGGAATCATCATGGCAAGCCGGGCGTCCTTCCGAACGCCCGGTCGTGCGGTATGTGGCCGGCTTGGCCTGCGGCCTAAGGGTGTCACCGGGGACTGATGCGTCCTCCGGACCTTGTCAGATCAAGCGTCGGAGGTTTCCCCATCACGTCGTTCAAGTCGGGGGCCTGCTTCGCTATGACGACCCGGGCTTTCCGGTCCGGTGCCTACAGGCTCGCCAGAAGGTTCTTGAAGAGGATGGCGGCCGAGGTGTCCCCGTTTATCTCCAGTTTCCTTGAGAAAAAGACCGTGTCCGGATCGACCTTGCCCAGGAGGAGCGAGACAAGGACCTCCACCTCCCCCCTCATGACCACATCCGGCTCCTTGGCCATGTGCGGAACAACCCTTATCTCCCCGCCCTTTACGTGGAGGTAGAAGCGCTTTCCTATGTCCTTGGCCTCGAAGAGAAAGGCCTTGTCCTCGAGCTCGGCGAGCCTGGCCCTGAACCTCGGATGCTTCTCAACGACCGTTGAGATGAAGGCCCCGGCGCCTATCGCCTCGACCCACAGGGGCGTGAGCCTGAGCGGCACCTTCGCAAGCCTCATCAGCTCGGTCGAGTGTCTTGAAGCGCGCTCTTTGACGAGTTCCCTTATCTTCGATCTCATACCTTTGTTCCTATGTGCACGGCGGCTATGCCGTTGAAGAGGTTGTGGTAGCGCACGTTGAAAAGCCCGGCCTCCTCCATTATCTTCTTCAAGCCCTCCTGGTCCGGAAACTTTCTTATGGACTCCGGCAGGTATACGTAGGCGTCGCGGTTGCCCGTGACGTTTTCACCGATGAACGGTATGACGTTGAAGGAGTAAAGGTCATAGAGCTTCCTGAGGACCGGGTTCGTCGGATGGGAGAACTCTAGACAGATGACATTTCCGCCGGGCTTGACGACCCGCGTCATCTCCTTGAAGGCCCTGTCCAGATGCGTCACGTTTCGTATGCCGAAGCCTACCGTTGCGCAGTGGAAGGTGTTGTCCGCAAAGGCTATCTCCTCGGCGTCGCCCTGGACGAACCGGATGTTCTTGAGATACCCCTTGTCGACGCACTTTTCCTCGCCGACCTGCAGCATCTCGGCGTTTATGTCGTAGACCACGACCTCGCCGCTTTCTCCCACCCTGTCGGCCAGAAGCATTGCGATATCGGCCGTGCCGCCGGCGACGTCTATGGCGCGGTCGCCCTCCCTGAGGCCGGACTTGCGCGCGACGTACCTCTTCCAGAAGCGGTGGGTGCCCATGCTCATGAGATCGTTCATGAGGTCGTACCTTGATGCGACGGAGGTGAAGATGTCGTTCACCCTTGCCTTTTTCTCCTCCTCCGGGATCAGCTTGTAGCCGAAGTGTGTCTTCTTTTCTTCAGTCATATTACAACCCCAGGTCTCTTTCTCTCTTTTCCAGCCTTGACGATGCCCAGAGTCTGAGCCCTATTACGCCCGCCAGTATGAACCCGAGCGTGCTCGGAAACGGGAGATGAAGCAGCCTGGGGACCTCGTTGCCCGCAAATACGGCCATGAGCGATGAGGCCAGTATGAGGGCCGAAAGGACAAGGCCTGCTGCGAGCCTTCTTCCCGCGGTGTTCACCTCATTGGAGAGTACCTCGAGCCTGTGGTGGACGAAGCCCACCTTTAGCTCGTCCTTTACCGCCGTTGTAAGGAGCGAGTGGAGCTGTCCAGGGAGGTCGAAGACCGTGGAGGCGAACTCCTCGGCGAACTCCCTTCCGCTCTCGATGTAGGACTTCGGGGAGATCTTCTCCTTTATCATCCACCTGTAGATGAGCGGCCTCGCCACCTCCCACATGTTGATGTCCGGATACAGCTGCCTGCCGACCCCCTCTATGATGACCATCGACTTCTGCAGGAGCAGTAGGTTGGGCTGCAGCTTCATGTTGAACCTCCGGGCGGTCTCTATGAGCTTCATAAGCAGCGCCGAGATGTTGATCTCTTCGAGCGTCTTTCCGAAGATGGGCTCGGTTATGTCCCTGAGGGCGTTTTCGAACTCCTGGAGGTCCACGTCCTTTCCGATGAGCCCCATCTCCCTGTGGATCAGCGCCATCCTCCTGTAGTCCTGGCGCACTAGGCAGAAAAGGATCCCGGCGAGGTACCGCCTGAGGTTCCTGTCGAGCCTGCCCACGATCCCGAAGTCGAGGTAGACGATCACCCCTTCATCCGTTGTGAAGATGTTTCCGGGGTGCAGGTCCGCATGGAACGTGCCGAACTCGAAGACCTGTTTGAAGAAGGCCCTTAGGCCGTTTTTCGAAAGCTCCCTTATGTCGAGCCCCTTTTCCCTGATCCTTTCTACCTCATCCAGCGGGGTCCCGCTTATGCGCTCCATGGTGAGCACCTCTTTGCTCGTGTGGCTCCAGTACACCTCCGGGATCCTTACGTGCGGATCGTCCCTGAACATCCTTCTGAAGCACGCCGCATTGGAGCCCTCTATGGTCATGTCGAGTTCGTTGTGTATGACCCTGGAGAACTCGTCGACCACTTCGACCGGCCTGTAACGCCTCGAGGCGGGGATGTGCCTGTAGAGGAGCCTTGCAACGGTGTACATCACGGCTATGTCGGCGTCGACGACCTTTTCTATGCCGGGCCTGCGCACCTTCACCGCGACCTCGGTTCCGTCGTGGAGTGTCGCGTAGTGTACCTGTGCGATGGATGCGGACGCCACGGGCGCCTCATCGAACGATGAGAACTTATCCGCAAGCGGGGCCTTAAGCGAGGCCTCGACCACCCTTTTAGCGTCCTCGAAGCCAAATGGTGGGACCGCGTCCTGCAGTTTCTTGAACTCCTCTATCCAGTCAGGCGGCAGAAGATCGGCCCTTGTGGATGCGACCTGGCCGAGCTTTATGAAGGTCGGCCCCAGCTCCTCGAGGACGCGGCGCACCCTCTCAGGCACGGTGAGCCCCCTGCCCGGCCTGGTCAGGATGAGGAGCCTGTGGAGGAATGAAAATACCGGGAATATCCTCAGCTCGGCCACAAGACCGCCGAAGCCGTATCTTATGAGAGTGGTGATTATCTTGTTAAGACGGAGTATGTTTCTGAGGGTATTTATTCTCATCTGTTCAGGATGCCCTTTACCGCTCCATCATCTCTCTTCGTTCTTCTTCGAGCTCCTGTATCCTTTTTTCGAGCCTGTCCACCTTCTCCCTGGCCACGCGTATCATCTCCTTCAGGGTGGAGAGCTCGCTCTTCGTTGCGATGTCAAGCCTGTCGGTTATCGTCTCGGCGACCTCGCTCACCTCGCCCGCAACCTTCTTCTTACCCTCCGCAAGCAGAGCCACCAGCTCCCTTACGGCCTTTATGCCGTCCTCGACGATCCTGTTCTCGAGCCTTTGTTTGGGCTGAAGCTCCTGCTGCTGCCCTTCGGCCTCAGCCTCCTTTTCCTTGCCCTTTTCTTCGAGCTCATGGGCAAGCTCCCTTATCTTCTTTTCAAGACCTATGCCGATGAGAATAGCCTTGTCTATGAAGTCCGTCATAACGTACCTCCTCCTTAATTGATGGACCCGGGCCTTGGCCGGACCCGGCTTGTTCATGATCGGGCGGAGATAGCGCCGTCCGCCAGGTAATCCTTGCCCGCTCCTGCGAGATACCAGCCGTTTACGAACTCCTCCTGATATATGGACCTGAGCTCCCTGAGCGCCTCCTCGGCCGTGAGCTGCCCATCGAGCCTCGCCCTGAAGACCTCCACGGTCTCTTTCGTGTGCCGGTGGTGCGGTGATATCCTCAACGCCTTTACCCCGTTTTTTCTCATATCCTCTACGAACCCCACCAGGGTTAAGGGCTTCGCGCTCAGGACCGAGGTGCCGTTTATGGTGAAGACAGGCTCTCCCGAGAGGGTCTTTATCTCCATGCCGTCCGGATGGCGCGCGCAGTCATGCCTGCACTCGCTTTTTTTGAGGCCGTACGCCCTCGATGTATAACACCTCCAGGAGAAGGCGAGCGGGACCTTTCCGTGCGCAAAGAGCTCGGCCTCGACCCCGGTGTCATCTATGTTGTACCTCACCGATTCCCCGGAGAGTTCCACCGGGAATGTTATCCTCTTTATGCCCATGTCCATGAGAAACCTCACGGCCTCCCGGTTGTAGGTCTTTATGTGAGGGCCGGCTACAACCTCCCTATGGCCCGGATCCGTGATGTTCATCACCGACATGTCGTTCGCCTCCACCGGGAATGGAAGGGCGCAGAGGTCCCTTACGAGGCCGAGCTCCTCTTCGTTCGATACGACGGCGAGGGTCGAGACCACGACCTTCTTGCCGGCCTGTTCGAGCATGGCCCCGATCGTCTCCACATCCTTGGGGCCGAGCCCTCTCTTCTTGGCACAGACGACCTCGCCGATATAGACCCTTTCCACGTCCATGCCAGCGACCTCTTCATAGAACCTTGTCAGTTGATCTTTCTTCCACTCGAAGAGAACGGGGCCCAGGGTAAGTTCCATTTTCCTCTCAAGGTGAATACACGGCTTGGCCTCCCCGCGGATGGCTCCGGGAAGACGGCCGGATATAACAAAACAATAAAGACTTTCTTGTGTTCGGAGGTTCCCTGCCCGCGGGCAGGCGGCTTTGATCAGGAGACTGAACCGCGCTGGGTATAAGTATGCAACAGCAGATGCCTAAAAACAAGTTTTTTGTCCCTGTGCCGCGCGGACGGGTCGAATGCTGGAGTTCGGCGGTGGACGATTTCCTTAACGTTTTCTTGACAAGGCGGGGTTATTTTGGGTATCTTGTGGATGATATGTCAGCGAGCAGGCTTGCATACATCCTGATACTTCTGGCGATACTCTCGTTTCCGTTCCTGTCGGCCGCGGAGAGCCGCGGCGAATGGAAGGGGAACAGGTACGAGGAGCGCCGTCATCCGCAGCTCAAGTACGATGAGTACGGCCAGGTCGACCCCTCGCCCGATGTGGTTCCGCTCGAATACCTGCCCAGGGACAACTTCGGCTTCGTAGACTGGTCAAAGGCCATGCGCCAGGGGCTCATACAGCCGCGAAGCTCAATCTCTCCGGAGGGTGCCAAGGAGGAGCAGACCGTTCTGTACAACGAGGACGTCGTCCTGAGGCCCTCGAAGGTCTTCATGCCGGATGTGATCTTTCCCCATGATGCCCACAACCAGTGGCTGAACTGCGGAAACTGTCATCCCGGGATATTCAGGATGAAGAAGAAGGCCTCTGGCATAACCATGGCCAGGATATGGAAGGGCGAATTCTGCGGCCGCTGCCACGACAAGGTGGCCTTCCCTCTGAGGAACTGCTTCAGGTGCCATGCCGGCGAGAGGGCGATGAAGTTCAGGTAGCCGACATCCCTCTCTACTTTTCCAGATAGCAGCCCAGCGTCTGGCTCGAACCCTCGAAGGTGGAGGTAACCTGCCTTTCCCATTCCCGCCGTATCCTGAACGAGGCTGGGGCTTCGTAGTAGGAATCGACCGCCTCCCGCACGATCCTCGTTACCTGTGCAACATAGCTCTTTGTCCTCTGGCGGCCCTCTATCTTGAGCGCCGTAACCCCGGCCTCGATGAGCCCGGGTATCACCTCGAGCGCATTCAGTGACTCGGGGTCTTCCATGGCATAGCTGGTCGTGCCGTCCGGCATCATGTAGCGGCCCTTGCAGCAGGTGGGATACGGCGAGCTCTCCGTGGCCTCGAGCTCGTTCAAGAGGACGTTGTTCAGGGTGATGGACAGCCGGTCACCCTCACCCGTTGTGAATCGCACGAACCGCGAAGGCGAGCAAGCACCCTCCGTATTGGTCGACGCACCGGTGACGAAGCTCGAAAGGTAACACCTTCCCTCCACGTTTATGCACAACCCTCCCAGGCAGAAGGCCTCGAGCTCCACCTCGGTCCTCTGCCTTAGCAGGCTGATCTCCTCTATGGTGAGGACCCGAGGCAGAACGACCCTCTTTATGCCGAAGCGGCTCCTGTAGAAGTTTATGCTCTCGTAATTGGAGGCGCTTGCCTGCACGCTCAAATGGATGTTGATATCGGGGTACCTCCTTCTTGCGTAAGAGAGGACCCCGAGGTCGGCCAGTATGAGCGCATCCGCGCCGAGTAGGACCGCATTGTCCACAGAGCGCTGCCAGCGGCTGAAGGAATCCCTCTGGGGGAATGTATTTACGGCGAGGTAGAATTTTTTCCCTTTTGAGCGTACAAGGTCCACACCCTCTTCGAGCTCCTCCGGGGTGAAGTTGAGCCCCTCGAAGTTCCGGGCGTTGGTAGCGTCGTTGAAGCCGAGGTAGACCACGTCCGCACCGTTTTCGATCGCGGCCTTCAGTGAGGCGAGGTTGCCGGCGGGCGCCACTACTTCGACCTTTTCATCCATACCTGCTTGTCGTCCTGGTTCGAAAGGGATAAGTACGGCGGGTGTGTTTATGAGGCGGTATCACCCACATCCCGCGGACCGCTCGTTCCAGGACACGCCGGAGCGGTCAGAACGGGATATCGTCCAGCTCCGCGGGCGGCGGCTCCTCTGCCACCTGCGGCTCGCCGGGTGCCCCGGCCGAAGCCCTGTCCCCGGGGCTTCCGAGCATCTGCATCTGGTTGGCCACGATCTCGGTCGTATAGCGCTTGTTGCCGTCGCGGTCCTCCCATTGACGGGTCTGGAGCCTGCCCTCGATGTAGATCTGCCTGCCCTTGGAAAGGTACTCCCCGCATATCTCCGCAAGGCGGCCGAAGGCCACTATCCTGTGCCACTCGGTTCTCGTCTCACGCTGGCCGTCCTTGTTTGTACGGTTCTCGCTCGTTGCAAGACTGAAGTTTGCGACCGCGACACCGCCCGGCGTATAGCGGATCTCTGGATCCGCCCCTAAATTGCCCACGAGAATGACCTTGTTTACTCCTGCCATGACCTCCCCCTTTTTTAATCCTGAATGTTTTTATGGTATGATAATGTATCATCTGTATGGATAAAGTTCAAGTCTTTAAGCGCCTGTGTAAATGGTGCAAAAAGCGCAGTAACGCTGAGGCGTAGCCTATCCGTCCACGGTCTTGAGCCGTCACTTGGCGGCAAAGTACGGGCTTGGCCGTGGATTGACTAAAGGGGTTAAGAAAGTACAATCTACAATTCGACGATGTTTTTTCGAAACCTGGTCATATGGGGGCTCGGTGTTCCCATAACGTTCATCCTGTTCCCCTTCGCGCTTGCGGGCTACCTCGTCGACAGGAGCGGCAACGCGGTTCATCGCGTCGGCACCCTTTGGATGAGGATAGCGCTCCTCCTTTCAGGGGTGCGCGTGGAGGTAAAGGGGCTTGAGAATATCCCCTCCGGGCCGGTGATACTTGTTGCGAACCACAAGGGCGCCTTCGACATACCGGCGCTGCAGGTGAGCCTGCCGCTTCAGTTCCGCTGGGTCGCCAAGAAGGGGCTCTTCAAGATCCCGCTGGTTGGATGGGCAATGAGCATGGCCGGTTACATACCGATAGACACGCACGCGGGCAGGGCCTTTCTGAAGAGCATAAGGGCGACAGTGGAAAAGATCAGGGGCGGAACCTCGATCCTGGTCTTTCCCGAGGGTACGAGGAACCCCAGGCCGGGGCTCCTGCCTTTTAAAAGGGGGGTCTTTCTGCTCGCCGAAAAGAGCGGTGCCCCGATTGTACCCATTGCCATAAAGGGTACGGAGAGTATAATGAAGATCGGAAGCCTCGTCATAAGGCCCGGCAACGTGAGGGTAAGCATAGGTCCGCCCATAGAACCGGCCGGCCTGAAGGAAAAGGATCTGCAGGAGGCCACGAGAAGGGCCATTGAAAAGGAGCTCGAAGGCATCTGAGGCGCCGGGCAGGGCGGTGGACATTTGACCGGGACCAGAGAGAAGGTCAGATAGGCCCCGTTTTGGCATCACCTAAGGGGCTCCCTGCTTTACATCTTTATACGACAAGGCAGGCAAGATGGAGAAGGAAAGGCTTAAGATAATCCCCCTCGGCGGGCTCGGGGAGATCGGGCTCAACATGATGGTCGTGGAGTACGGAGACTCCATCATCGTCATTGATTGCGGCCTCATGTTCCCTGAGGATTACATGCTCGGGATCGACCTCGTGATCCCGGACATAACATACCTATTGAACAACAGGGAGAAGGTCAAGGCCTTCGTCATAACCCACGGCCACGAGGACCACACCGGGGCGCTCCCCTTCGTCCTCAAAGAGATAAACGCGCCGATCTACGGAACCATGCTCACCATGGGGCTTATAGAGTCCAAGCTCGAGGAGTTCGGCCTTCTCGATGACGTGGTCTTCGAGACCGTGAGGCCGAGGGACAAGGTATCCATAGGCCCCTTTACCATCGAATTCATCCGGGTGAGCCATTCGATCGTGGACGGAGTGGCGCTCGCCATAACCACCCCTGCCGGAACCGTGGTCCACACCGGGGACTTCAAGCTGGACCAGACCCCGGTCGACGGCGAGGTGACCGATTATGCGAGGTTCGCCGATTACGGCGAGAGGGGGGTCACGCTGCTTCTCTCTGATTCCACAAACGTCGAAAAGGAAGGACACACGCTTTCCGAGAAGGTCATCGGCTCGAACCTCGAGGAGATATTCAGAAGGTGTGACGGAAGGATAATAGTCGCGGCCTTCTCATCCAACATCCACCGCATCCAGCAGGTGATCAACACGGCCGTCAAGTTCGGAAGGCGGGTGGTCCTGAACGGCAGGAGCATGGTAAACAACGTGCGCATAGCAAGGGGCCTTGGTTATCTCAGTGCCCCCGACGGGCTCCTGGCCGATCTCAGGGAGCTACAGGGGCTGCCCCCGCAGAGGGTGGTGCTTCTGACCACCGGAAGCCAGGGAGAGCCCATGAGCGCCTTGACGCGCATGGCCATGGACAGCCACAAGCAGGTGAAGATACAGCCTGGTGATACGGTTGTCCTTTCGTCCAAGTTCATACCGGGCCACGAAAAGGCCATCTCCAACATGATGAACCACCTCTACAGGCGGGGCGCCGAGGTCATCTACGAGAAGGTCTCCGAGGTGCACGTCTCTGGCCATGCGAGCCAGGAGGAGCTCAAGATAATGCTCAACATGGTCAAGCCACGCTACTTCATCCCCATACACGGCGAGTACCGCCACCTTGTGCGCCACGGCCGGCTTGCGGAGAGCGTGGGCATATCCCCTGAAAACGTCATAATCGCCGAGGACGGCGATGTCGTAGAGGTCTCAGATGAGGGCGCCGCGGTTACGGGAAAGGTCGAGGCCGGCAAGGTCTTCGTCGACGGCAAGGGTGTTGGTGATGTAAAGGAGATGGTGCTCAAGGACCGCAGGCACCTCGCGCAGGACGGCATGGTCATAGTGGTCGTGGCGTTCAATGAAAGGACGGGCGAGGTCCTCTACGGCCCGGACGTCGTAACGCGGGGCGTGGTCAGGGAAGAGGAGAGTACAGGCCTCATAGACGGGGCTAAGAGGACGGTACTCGAGACGCTCGACGGCATAAGCACCGAGGTGAGGTCAGACCCGCTCGAGATGCAGGAGGAGGTGAGGAGGTCCCTTAGGAGGTTCTTCAACAAGGCGCTCAAGAGAAGGCCGGTTATACTCCCCGTCATCATAGAGATCTGAACCGCGGTCCGCCGGCCACCGGCCCACGTTAATACCGCAATACTGCTTTACACCGTCAAATAGCCCCCCGTGGTTCTTCCCGCTTCCCCATTCCCGCCCTCGGGACGCTGAGTCTTTACATGGTGTCGGAATTCTTTACACTTTTTTCATATCCCCGACGGTCTTTTTGAATTGTTCTGTAGAATCAGCTGCTTATGTTTTTGGCATGAAATTTGCATTTGGAGTGATGATAATTCTGGGTTCTGGTTAAGGAGGTAATTTATAATGAAAAAAATCTTGTTGCTTCTCTTGATGGCGGTGGCCCTTGTCGCATGGCACGGAAAGGCCGGGGCGGTTACGGTCTACATGAACGACTTCGAAGGGCCGGTAGGGGCCGAGTGGTCGAACACATCGACCGATACAACGCCAGTGGGGTCCAGAAGGTTCCTCGGACAGTTCAATAACGAAACAGTGGGCCTCACGCTCACCGGGTTGCCCTCCCACACGGACGTAACCATCTCATTTGACCTGTTCCTGATAAACTCGTGGGACGGCAACGCCACCGGGTACGGTCCGGACATCTGGGGGCTGGATGTCACGGGCGGACCAACGCTCCTCTATACGACATTCAGCAACCTCGACGAGGGCAACTTCTCCCAGTCCTATCCCGACACCTACCCGGCGGCCAGCCCGTATCCGGCCCATACCGGCGCGTCGGAGGTAGACACGCTCGGCTATAACTTCTACGGCAACTCGGTCTACAACCTGAGCTTCACATTCCCTCACACCGATGGCTCGATAGTGTTCGACTTCTATGGCAGCGGACTCCAGGCTATAGGTGATGAGAGCTGGGGGCTTGACAACGTGAAGGTCGAGGTCGGCCCGTCCGTAGCACCGGTCCCAGAGCCCTCCACCGTGGTGCTGCTCGGAGCAGGGATTGCGGGATTGGCGGCCTTAGGGAGAAGGAAGAAGAGGGATTAGATCCTCCTCTTTTCCGCTCGCCTGCCTTAACATGCGCCCGCTGGACCAAAGGCCAGCGGGCGCATTACATTTCCCTTGCAAAGCCGGTTTTCTTGGCATAACATTTTTTGTCAGGCGGATTTTTGCGGCGAGCAGATCGCACGCAACGCCATCCCCGTAAATCCACCGTGATCTGCCGGTCATCCCCGGTGGTTTTCTTTAAGCCCGTACCAAGGAGCCGAGCGGACAGAGGGGAAGATGGAAACGAGGCAATCGATCGTATACTTCACGGACCTAAGGGCCGATGTGAAGCGCACGCTCATGGACAAGCTCGACTGTCTGCTCGAGCGGCTCGGCGTGGACACCCTCTACAGGAGGGGGCATATCGTTGCGATAAAGCTCCACTTCGGCGAGAAGGGCAACACCTCCTTCATAAGGCCGGTATTCGTAAGGAGGGTCGCGGACAGGATAAAGGGGACCGGGGCGAGGGCCTTCCTTACCGATACCAACACACTCTACGTGGGCACGAGGACCAACAGTGTCTCCCACCTCGAGACAGCCATTACCAACGGCTTCGACTACGCTGTGACAGGCGCACCCATAATAATAGCCGACGGGCTCAGGGGCGAGAGCACCGAACACGTCCGGGTCGACGGCAGGCACCTCAGGGAGGTATGCATCGCAAGGGAGATAGCCTCGGCCGACGGGATCGTCTGTCTCACCCACTTCAAGTGCCACGAGCTTACGGGCTTCGGAGGGGCGCTCAAGAACATCGGCATGGGATGCGCAGGCCGAGAAGGCAAGCTTGCCCAGCACTCGAGGTGCGCACCTAAGGTCGACCCCGAGGGCTGCACCGCCTGCGGAGAATGCGTGGCGAGCTGTCCGGCCGATGCAATAGACATGGGGGCCAAGGCCGTTATAAGGGAAGGCAGCTGCATAGGGTGCGGCTACTGCATCGCGGTCTGCCCGGAGGGTACAATAAAGGTTCAGTGGGACGAAACCACCGAGGCGCTGCAGGAGAAGATGGTAGAGCACGTAAAGGGTGCCCTCAAGGACAAGGAAGGGATGTGCGTGTACATAAACTTCCTTACGCAGATAAGCCCGGCATGCGACTGTTACGGCCACACCGACGCCCCGGTGGTGCCTGACATAGGTATACTCGCCTCCAGAGACCCGGTGGCCATAGACCATGCGTCCGCGGCCCTCGTCAACGCCGAGAGGGGGCTCAAGGGTTCGGCGCTCACAGATGGCTTCGAGCCCGGGGCCGACAAGTTCAGGGGGGTGCACCCGTCGATAGACTGGATGGTTCAGCTCAGATACGCCGAGCGGATGGGCATCGGCACGCTCAGATACAGGCTTGAAGAGGTCTGAAGGTCCGAGATCAGGGTCGCCGCGATATCCCGCACATACCGTGAAACACCG
>WGEY01000021.1 GCA_015492495.1 Deltaproteobacteria bacterium
TGTGAGAAGTTCTCTATCGTGGCTCTCTGGGCCATAGGGGTACCTCCTTATAGTTGGTATAGTTGAACCGCTATAAATGGTACCCCTTCCTCTTTACTGACACAAGATAAGATACATTACCCATCAAAAAAACAGCTTGACAAACCACGAACGCCTGTTGTATAAGATGGTCTCTAAAAATTAAACTATCTGCGCGACTGACGGAATCAAGGTGGGTTACCACCGTGGAGCGGAGATAGCGGATACACACTGTCGACCGTCTGGGCAACTACTTGGCTTTACATTGCTCCGGCGGTTTTTTTTGTTTAACGACCCGCGCGGGGCGGGCTCGGGAGGCGCCCGTAACAAGGACCAATTTGCTTGACAAAGTTGCAAAAATTTGCTTAACTTCCTTGTCCCTGGAGCAGGCACCCCAGTCCTGCTCAAAAAAAACGTAACCATGTGAACAGGAGGTAAAGTATGTCCTCAAAAAAGATCATCTACACAAAAGTCGATGAAGCACCTGCGCTGGCGACCTACTCCTTACTGCCCATCATACAGGCATTCACAAAGGGGTCGGGGATTGCCTTTGAAACCAAGGACATCTCGCTTGCAGGCAGGATACTTGCACAGTTCCCGGAAAGGCTGACCGAGAGCCAGAGGGTGTCTGACGACCTCGCCGCACTGGGCGAGCTCGTAAAGACCCCGGAGGCAAATATCATCAAGCTGCCCAACATAAGCGCATCGGTTCCGCAATTGAAGGCGGCCATCAAGGAGCTTCAGGATCAGGGCTACGCGATACCCGACTATCCCGAGGATCCGCAGACCGACGAGGAGAGGGAGATCAGGGCCAGGTACGGCAAGGTCCTTGGAAGCGCGGTGAACCCGGTGCTGAGGGAAGGAAACTCCGACCGCAGGGTTCCGTATGCCGTGAAGCAATATGCAAGAAAGCACCCGCACAGGATGGGCGAGTGGAGTGCGGATTCGAAGTCACATGTCGCAAGCATGCAAAGCGGCGACTTCCGCTCGAACGAGAAGTCAACGACGATAGAGGAACCGACGGAGGCAAGGATCGAGTTCGTCGACAAGGACGGAAACGTCACTGTCCTGAAGCAGAGCGTACCGCTCCAGGCCGGCGAAGTCATTGATGCGACCTTCATGAGCAAGAAGGCCCTCACGAGGTTCTTCGAGGAGCAGATACAGGAGGCCAAGGAGCAGGGTGTATTGTTTTCACTCCACCTTAAGGCCACCATGATGAAGGTCTCGGACCCGATAATCTTCGGCCATTGCGTAAAGGTCTTCTTCAAGGATGCCATTGAAAAGCACGCCTCTGTTCTGGAGGAGCTCGAAGTGAACTTCAACAACGGCCTCGGCGACCTCTATGCAAAGATACAGACCCTGCCGGAAGAAAAGAGGGCGGAGATAGAGGCGGACTTACAGGCATGCTTCAAGGACCGCCCGGAGCTTGCAATGGTGAACTCTGACAAGGGTATCACGAACCTCCATGTACCCAGTGACGTTATCATCGACGCCTCCATGCCGGCCATGATCCGTGAAGCCGGCAAGATGTGGGGCCCTGACGGCAAGCTTCATGACGCCAAGGCCGTAATACCCGACCACAGTTACTCGAGCCTGTACCAGGAGACCATAGCAAACTGCAAAAAGCACGGTGCCTTTGATCCGAGGACGATGGGGAGTGTGCCGAATGTCGGCCTCATGGCGCAAAAGGCGGAAGAGTACGGCTCCCACGACAAGACGTTCCAGGCGCCCGGTGACGGGACGATCCGCATCGTCGATGCTTCCGGAAATGTCATCCACGAACACGAGGTCGAGGAAGGCGACATCTGGCGCGCCTGCCAGGTGAAGGATGCGCCGGTCAGGGACTGGGTGAAGCTGGCTGTCACAAGGGCACGTGCGACCGGCGCACCGGCCGTGTTCTGGCTCGACGAAAACAGGCCGCATGATCGCGAGCTGCTAAAGAAGGTCAGGGCCTATCTCAAGGACCACGACACAGAGGGGCTTGAGATACACATCATGCCCGTTGCGGAGGCGGCCAGGTTCTCCGTCGAGAGGATGCGCGAGGGCAAGGATACCATCTCCGTCACCGGTAATGTGCTGCGTGACTACAACACCGACCTCTTTCCTATCCTCGAGGTCGGCACCAGCGCAAGGATGCTCTCGATAGTGCCCCTCATGAACGGCGGCGGGCTCTTCGAGACCGGTTCAGGAGGGTCGGCTCCCAAGCACGTCCAGCAGTTCCTTGAAGAAGGGCACTTGAGGTGGGACTCCCTTGGCGAGTTCCTGGCCCTTGCGGAGTCGTTCGAGCACCTCGGCACGGAAAAGGCCAAGGTCTTCGCCAAGACACTGAGCCAGGCGAACTGGAAGTACCTTGACAACAACAAGTCTCCTTCCCGCAAGGTACATGAGCTTGATACCAGGGGAAGCCACTTCTACCTCGCCCTGTACTGGGCGCAGGCACTTGCCGAGCAGGATGAGGACAAGGACCTCAAGGAGCGTTTCTCCAAGCTCGCGAAGGAGCTCGAGGAAAACGAGGCAAAGATCGTAGATGAATTGAACGCGGCCCAGGGCCAGCCTCAGGACATCGGCGGCTACTACAACCCGGACCCTGAAAAGGCATCGAAGGCGATGCGTCCAAGCGAGACCTTCAACGCGGCCCTGGAGTCTCTCTGCTGCATTCAGGCGTGACGGACCGCATCCCGGGCCGGCACAGCGATATACCGATTCACTCGTAAATAAACGGAGGTAAAAGGCTATGCAGCTTACAGGGCTTCTCTGGGGGCGAAAGCTCCTCAAGAGGGTGGAATTTCCGGTAGCCGAGGTCCTTGGGCCCGAGGCGAGTGTAGACGAGATCAAGTGCCTTATAAAGAGGTGCGGCGAGGTCTTCATCAAGCCGATCTTCAAGGGCGGGGTCGGCAAAAAGGGCAAGGCCGGCCTTATCGGCAGGGCGTCTGACATAACCGAGGCCCTCAGGCACAAGGAACGCCTTTACTTTGCCGAGCACAAGTTCGGCAGCACCGTAGCCAAGGCCGACGGTGTGACTTTCGAAGGCGCCGTTCCGGCGGAGCACGAGGTGTACTTTTCCATCACCGACTCCACCGTCTATCGCGCCCCCACCATGACCATAACGCACCATGGCGGGGTGGATATAGAGGAGTTGCCGAAGGACAAGATAAAGGAGGTCCCGTTCGACCCCCTCACTGGCCTGAAGAGCTACCATGTATCCAATGCGCTCGAGGATCTCGGGGCGCCCAAGGAGATCATAAGTCCGCTGGTACAGAACCTTCCAAAGCTCTGGACGCTGTACAACAACTACGGTATGAGCCTTGTCGAGCTCAATCCCATAAGGATGTCTCCGAATGCCAAGGGAAGGCTCGTGCCGGTCGCCTGTGACTTCAAGGGCACCTTTGATATAGATGATCCGGCATGGAAGAGGCTCGATCTGCCCCCGCACCTTTTCGCCTCGGACTACTCGGAGTTCGAGCAGGAGATAAACCAGTTGAGGACGTACCAGGGGCAGAGTGATGTCTTCGTCATCAACCCCAACGGGACAATAACGGCCCCGACATTCGGCGGCGGTGCAAACGCGCTCGTCACCGAGCTCCTCGGCGAGAAGGCCACCATATCCTCGGACTTCGGCGGCAACCCCCCGTACGAGAAGATGTTCCAGATCTCACAGATAGTCTTCAAGTACTGGCTCAAGCAGTCGAACGTGCTCTTCATCATCGGTGGAAAGGCCAACAATACCGACATATACGAGACCTTCAGGGCGATGGCGGACGCCTTGAGGGAGTACTTCCACAAGTACGGTCCGACACCGCTCTTCGTGGTCGTGGGCAGGGGCGGACCTAACCTGGTGAGGGGTATGGCGTACATGAAGGATACCCTCGATCAGCTCAAGCTCCCTTACAGGATCTTCGGCCATGACAGCGCGATGAGCGAGGTCGTCAACTTCGCCCTGAAGGCCGATGAATGGATGGAAAGGGAAGGCAGGAGGCAGATAGGCGAGAGGATGTTCGGTAAGGAACCGGAACTGTTAACAACATAAAAACCAGAGGATGAGGCGCTATGCATAAAGAAGGTGTAACGGCATTTCCTTATTATGTAGGGGTGAGTTCCCTCTCTGAGATAGCCACCAGGGAAGACAGGGTGTGCGTTCTGAACATACTAGGCACAGAAAGCCGCACCGTTACCCCGGTAAGCCACGCATTCTCCGGCGGTAACGTGGTCTTCGGGACGAGCCCCGGCAGATCCGGGCAGGTCCTGGAGACGAAAATAGGTGACATCCCGGTCTACAACTCGGTGAAGGAGGGGTTGAGCGCCGGCCACAAGTTCAACACCCTTGTGGTCTACCTGCCGCCGGCCGGCGTAAAGGACGGTGTCGCCGAGGCGGTGAAGTTCAACCAGGACCTGAAGAAGGTCATAATCCTTACAGAAAAGGTCTCGGTGCGTGACTCGAGGACCATAAGGGCCATATGCCAGGCGAACGGCGTCGATGTGTTCGGGGCCAACTGCCTCGGCGTGGCCGACGCGTGGAACAGGGTGAGGATAGGTGGAGCGCTCGGGGGCAGCAGGCCGGAGGAGTCCCTCGTAAAGGGCTCTGTGGCCATATACTCCAACTCCGGAAACTTCACAACCACTATAGCCGTGTATCTTCTCACGCAGGGCTGGGGTACCACGACCAGCATATCCAGCGGAAAGGACGTCTACATCCATTACGCACCGGCTGAGTTCTTCTACGCCTTGGGGAACGACGAAAGGTCGAAGGCCGCGGTCATATACGTGGAGCCGGGCGGCTACTACGAGCACGGTCTGAACATAACCAAACCGACGGTGGCATGCGTGGTGGGCAGGTGGAAGGCAAGGCTTACGAAGGCATGCGGACACGCCGGAAGCCTCGCCGGTTCAGGGGATGACGCAAGGGCGAAGGAGAAGTGGTTCATGGACTACTTCGGGGTGGACTCCATATACACGCCGGAAAACCCTGTCTGCACCGAGAAGGGCGCGGTCGTCACCAACATCGCCTACATACCCGAGGCGTTGACAAAGGTGATGGAGCTCAACGGCATAAAGCCCGACTTCGAGCCTAAGGGGGATCTGTCTCTCAAGTGCTGGTTTGCAGGGAACGCCGGCTACACACTGCCCGAAGAGCTCGACATAAAGCCTGTACGCGCCGTATCGCCTTACGGCGAGCAGATAGAGGCCATACTCCGGCAGGTCGGCGCCCAGTATCCGCGCCAGTCCATGAAGGATGCAAGCGGCGCATCCATGATGGATCCGAAGACCCAGGTCACCAAGATACACAACATATCCATACTGGACGCCTCCAAGCGCTCGCTGGAAGAGAACCTCGTGATGTCGCTCCTCAAGGGTTATCCTGACGAGTACGGGCGGGCGATCGCAAACCTGGCCTTCAACGCATTCGTCAACCACCACAATGATCCGGCGCTTGCGGCGGCGGACGCTTCGCGGGAAAACGGCAACTCCCCCAACACATCCCTTACCGCGGCGGTCTCCATCATGGGCAAGGGCAAGGTGAGGGACGCCGTGGCGACGTCTGAGCTGCTCGTCGAGAAGTTCCAGCACTCAGGGTTGCAGGATCCGACCGGTGAGTTCGACTATTCGTCCATACTGTGCTCGCTTACGGATGAAGAGAAGGCTCTTTTGAGCCATGCAAGTCCGTGCGCGCGCGGCGTGGCTCTCAAGGAGGCCCTGGGCGCGCTCGACAAGAAGTCGGTCTTCATTGAGTTCGTGAACGAGGCCTCGGGCGGCAAGCCCTCCAGTGCGGCGCTCCTCGGAGCGGTGTGGACCACACTGGGCTGGCAGCCGCTTCTTACAAAGTCGATATCCAAGTCGACCATAACGACGCTGCCGTGGTATTCAAGGGTCTTTTCGACGATGGTCGGCTGCAGCGTGCCCGCAAGCAAACACACTGACACCTCATTCTGCGGTGTCGACAATGCCGAGCTCCTGAAGGAGTGGTCCTTCACGGAGACGGCCTTCCTGGCCCTCATAGGAAGAAGGCCGACGAAAGAGGAGCTCTTCGAGTTCTCCATGCTGCTCGGGCTTATCATATCCAACGGGCCTGGAACCATATCCGCGCAGGGGTGCAAGGGCGCGGTGAGCGCCGACGGACCGCAGGAGCCGTTGAGGGTTCAGGTGAACAAGGCCTTCGCAGGCTTCCTTACCCACACCGGCTTTGCACACGGCGGAAATGGGTACGAGGCGATAGAGTTCCTCATCGACAGGTTCAAGGACACGGGACTCAAGGATGCAGGCAGCAAGGAGCACGGTGTGGACCTTAAAAAGATCGCCGATGAATATGCGCAGCGGTACAGCCAGTACAAGGCCGAGCAGAAGTCCATCGGCAACCTTGAGTACAAGAAGATACCGTGCATAAACCACCCGGTCTTCAAGGGCAAGCCCGTGAACTATGATCCCAGGGAGCGGTTTGTGAGCGGGCTCTTTGAGGAGAAGGGGATATACAATGTCTTTCTCGACTTCTACGGAAACCTTGTCAAATCCCTCTACGAGGCAAAGGTGACCCGCAACGTATACTGCGTAAACGTCGATGCGGTCATAGCCGTCATACTGCTCAAGATGGTATGGCAGCCGTTCATGGAGGGCAAGATCTCCGACGGCGAGATAGAGAATGCAGCCTTTACCACATTCCTCTTCGGCAGGATGATAGGATGCGCTGCAGAGATAGACGACCATATAAACCGGGGAAGGAACATGGACACAAGAACACCCGCAAGCCAGTGCAGATATGTGGGGTGACAGCCGTCCTGCCAAAAAACCCCGTAATTTCAAATAGATACAGCCCCGGGAGGCAATCCCGGGGTTTTTTTCGTTTGACAAGGTCCTTACCTTGATATAGCTTATTGTAAAAGGGCCCATCTTTTGCAAGGAAGCTTGCATTATATTCGCTCGCTAACCCAGCAGCAAGCTGCGAGCAGTGTCTGCCTGTCCCGGAACGGCAGCAGGCAGCTCGCCATGCATTTTCAAGGAGGTGCTCATTGGATCGCTCGGCCAATTCAGGCAACAATAAGGTGTTCTTTCTGGTGCTGCTTGTCGTGGTCCTCGGCGGTATCGCTTTTCTTTTCTATCTCTTTCAGGGACACGAAGAGCCTTCTGAAGAGCAGAGGATAGTTTCGGGGAGCATAAAGATAGAGCTTCCGGAGGAGCCGCAAAAGACGAGGCACGATAAAGCGGGTCAGGCCGCCGAGAAGAAGGCGAAGGCCGCCCGAACGGTCACCGCACCGAAGGTCGAACCATCCCCTGCACCCCCGGCCACAGCAAAGGCGGTGGCCGCAAAGGTTAAGAAGGAGGAGAGAGGGCCGCAAAGGGCAAGGGCTTCAAAGACGCCTCCCATATTGAAGCCTTGGGCCGTCCACATAGCCTCTTTCAGGAACGAGAATGACGCAAGAAGGCTCGAGAAGGTGCTGGACAGGGCCGGTTATAATGCGTATGTCACAGTGTTTACCAGCAACGGCGTGAGGTGGTACAGGGTGAGGATCGGCTTCTACAGCACAAAGGAGGAAGGGGCAAAGGTGGCCGACGAGCTTGCCAGAAGGTTCAAGAAGCCGGGCGCGTGGACCGTCAGACCCGCCCACAGCGAAGTCCTTGCGCACATGAAATGACTTGACGCACAGGGGCTCAGGACCTACAATATTTTATATATGGAAAGCACCTCTTCTCGGGACAGGTACGTCTTTATAGAAACCTTCGGCTGCCAGATGAATGACAACGACTCCATCCGGATGATGGCGCTGCTTGAGGCCAACAGTTACCGCAAGACAGACAGACCGGAGGAGGCGGATCTCATACTGGTCAATACCTGCAGTGTGAGGGACAAGGCCGAGCAGAAGGTTTACAGCACCGTGGGCCGCTACAAGAGCCTGAAGGAGGCGAAGCCTGAGCTCGTCATAGGGATAAGCGGATGCGTAGCACAGCAGGCCGGGGCCTCGCTGTTGAAGAGGATGCCTCATGTAGACATGGTGGTGGGCACCCACAACATACACCGCATCCCGGCCCTTGTAAACGAGGTTCTAGCTGGTCAGGGAAGGGTAGCGTCGACCGAGTTTGATGAGGCGATTCATACCGAAAAATATTCTGTAAATTCAACAGCATTAAAAGGAAAGGTAAAGTGTTTTGTCAACATAATGAGGGGCTGCGACAACTTCTGTACCTATTGCATAGTGCCCTACGTGCGTGGACGTGAGGTGAGCAGGCCCGCGGGCGATATCCTTGGCGAGGTAAGGGCCCTGGCTGAAAACGGCATAAGAGAGGTGACGCTTCTCGGGCAAAACGTAAACTCATATGACGGAGAGGTTACCTTTCCCGAACTCCTGAGAAGGGTTTCTGCAATAGACGGCATAGACAGGGTAAGGTTCGTGACCTCACACCCAAAGGACCTGTCCGAAGAGCTCATTCATCTCTTCGGCGAGGTGCCCGAACTCGCCCGCAGCATGCACCTTCCGGTTCAATCGGGTTCGGACAGGGTGCTGGAGCGCATGAGGAGGGGATACACCGTCAGCGATTACGTCGCAAAGGTGCGGATGTTGAGGGACCTCTATCCTGATATGGCCATAACGACTGATGTCATCGTGGGTTTTCCCGGTGAATCCGATGATGACTTTGAAGACACGCTCTCCCTCGTTAGCGAGGTTGAGTACGACGGCATGTTTTCATTCAAGTATTCGCCGCGCCCGGAAACCGAGGCCGCAGGCTACCCGGACCAGGTCCCAGATGAGACGAGGCAAGAGAGGCTTGAGCGCCTTCAATCGATACAGAAGGATATCACCTTGAAAAAGAATACTGCCATGGTGGGAAGGACCGTGAAGGTGCTCGCAGAGGGCCCAAGCAAGGCGGATGCTTCGGAGCTTACCGGGCGGACGTCGTGCAACAGGGTGGTGAACTTCCCTGGTGATGCAGCTCTTAAGGGAAGCATGGTGGATGTCTTAATAACCGAGGCCTATGCAAATTCCCTCAGAGGGATATGTCGGGCATAACAAAGGAAAGGAGTCTGCTATGCTGTTGGAGATGAGAGTCGCCGGACTCACCATAGACCCTTTTACAAATGCCCCTATCGTTATATTGAAGGATCTCGAGGAAAAAAACGCCCTTCCCATCTGGATCGGGATACTCGAGGCCAGTGCAATAGCCGCTGAGATAGAAAAACTCAAGTTCTCGCGGCCCATGACGCATGACCTCCTCAAGGAGATCCTCGATCGCAGCGAAATCAGCGTCAAGAAGATAACCGTCAACGACCTCAAGGATAACGTATACTACGCTACGATCTACATGGAGAAGGACGGGGATTCCTACGAGGTGGATGCCCGGCCGAGTGACGCGATTGCGATAGCGCTGCGCATGAACTCGGCGATCTTCGTCGACACCAAGGTGCTGGACAAATCGAGGAGCATAGACCTGCGCAAGATGGATACCGGGGAGAAAGGAGGAGGGTCCCGCAACTGGCTGGAGCTCCTCGAGGAACTATCTCCGGAAGCCTTTGGCAAGTACAAGATGTAAGACCCCTGCCACCAGCCGAGAGGCCTGTCTGCAGCCATCCGTGTTAACCAGTTACGCGCTCAGGTAATCGACATGAACTCTGCGAATGACGGAACAGAGACCGCAAGGTTCTCGTTGCTTCAGGAATCTGACAGGACAGGCAAGGGCCGTTTCTACGACTCCTCCTTCATCTCTGAGTACGGCAGGCTCGAGGCCGTCCGTTCCGAAAGATACGGCATACCCTTCTCGATCGTGGTCCTGCATGTCGAGTCATTCCACGGCGGCAAGGTGCCAGACAAAAAGACACTTATAGCCTTTCTCAAGACCCTTGTAAGGTCGGTTCACAAGGTCATAAGGAGCTGCGACATCACCGGCATACTCGGGGACAAGAGCATAATCATCCTGCTGCCCCATACAGACTACTTCGGCTCCCTGATAACCATCAAGAAGCTCTCCAGGGCACTGGAGTTTCTTACGAAAGAAGAGCCCCATGCATCCTTGTTTCTTTCACAGGCGACATTCCCCAAGGACGCAAGCGGGTTCGGGGAGCTGGTAAGCACAGCCACGGCGAGGATCTCCGAGAGGATACAGTCGCAGTGGGAGAAGCTCGAGCTGAGAAGTAAGCTCTTCTGGGAGACCGTTGCCGTTCTGACCGGCACGAACCTCGATCAGTCCGATCTATCCACCTTCGACGTCGGTCCTGACCACGATCTCGGCAACTACTTCCTCCAAAGGATCAACGAAACCGTCCTCCAGGAGATAAGAAGAAAACCGGAAAAGAAGGGGATACTCTACATCGGCGCAAAGAAGATTTCAAAAGACCTTCCCATCGTGGACTCCCTGAACTCCCTCGGCAGGACCTCTACCAAGATATTTCTTGTAGGTGAGGGCAGACAGGCAGGGTGTGACGTAAAGAACGCCACCGCAATATACCTTGCGGACCACCGCCTCCTTACTACATACTTCACCCTCTTTCTCAGCGAGGACATGGCATACGGGCTGATTTGCAGGGAAAGCTGGGGGGATGCGCACAACTGTTTTCATACATCTGACCCGTATGTCGTGGAGTCTCTCATAACCAAATTCCAGAGAGACTATACCCTCCAGGAGCAGCTTTGATGAAGGACGCAAAGAAGATACTCCTGGCCCTGAAGGACAAGGAGGCCGTCGAGGAATTTAAGGGCATCCTTGAGAAAGGTGGTTGGCGGGCCCTTACCGCCCAGAACGGGGTCAAGGCCATGGAGACGGCCCTCAAGGAAGACCTCGCCCTGATAGTAGCGGATCTCGATCTGCCGCTCATAGGCGGTGAACGCCTGTTCAGGATACTGAGGAACAACCCCCACACCTCAAGGCTGCCCTTTCTCTTCGTCTCCGACCCCCCGGCCTTGGAGATCAGGGGGTTCAGGCCCGGCACAGACGTCTACATCACCAGGCCGTTTCTGCGTGACGAAGTATACGGCAACATAAAAGAGATCCTGCTTGCAACCGATGAGCCGCACGACGACAAGGTGATACAGGGGAGGCTCTCGCAGGTCCCGCTCGTGGACATCATCCAGATGCTACACATGAACAAAAAGGAGGGCGTGCTTGTCGTCCGGTCGGACCGCGGAACCGCGAGCGTGTTCATCAAAGAAGGGCGGATATACGACGCCAAATGCGCAGGTACTGAAAAGGAAAAGGCGCTATTCAGGATACTTACATGGAACGACGGCACATTCGAGTTCCGTCCCGTCCCGGTGGCGGTGCCGCCCAGGATACGCGGCACGACGGGACAGCTATTGATGGAGGCGATGCGCCAGCAGGATGAGTTCGAGAACTCCAAGGCCGCATTTCCGCCGGAGACATCCCTTCTCAAGACAGCCGTCGACACCTCCAAGCTTCCCGACGGGCTCAAGCCCATAATGTACGAAATACTAAGCCTCGTCAGGTACTATCCCAGAGTCAAGGACATAGTGGACCGCTCGTCCTTCACGGACTACGAGACATACAGGACGGTATCGAGCCTCCTCGATAGGGGAATACTTAAAGAGGTCGAGTCTGCGACACCGGACGCCGAAGGGGCTGGCGGGCCGATTTCGCCGACGCAGGCGCTCAGAATAAAGGAGAAGGTCGTCTCGCGCTGGTCCGATATGCTCGGCGTGGACTTCGGCAGGATATTCGTTGCCGCATCCTCCGGCTCACTCCTTGACGAGCTTCTTCTCGCCACGGGTGATATCCCGGGGTTCACGCAAGGCTCACCATCTTACATCAATCCGGGAACGGAAGAGGATACCGCCGGGGGAAAGGCCATTGGAGAGATCGGGACCTTGAAACTCTACGGCGGCATGGATATAATATTCTTCGCCGTCCCGCTCGCCGACAAGATGGCCCCGCTTCTGAATGCCTTCTCGTCCAACCTGATCGGACTGATGCTTTTATGGGACGAGGACGACGAGGACGTGTTGAACGCTCTTGCGGCGATCAAGGACGAGGTCCTTTCAAGAAGGAGGGTTCCCGTCGTGCACATATACGGCGGAAAAGAGCAGCCTGACAAAACCGCTGCAAAACATTACAGGGATGCGCTTAAGATGAAGCAGGATGAAACGCTATTTTCCCTGGCGCCCAAGGGCAGCGTCTTCAGAATCTTCAAGTCCTACTTCAACATGCTTCTGAAGGAGGACTACATCTCTTCCAGGGTCAGCTCCGCATGATAGACATGCACACCCATACGCTGCTTTCCGACGGAGTGCTCCTTCCATCGGAGCTTGTGGCAAGGGCTGGGGCCTGTGGATACAGGGCCGTTGCGGTCACCGACCATGCGGACCGTTCGAATATCAACGACGTCGTAAAAAAGACGATCGAGTTCGCCGAATCCATGAACCGGACCGGCACGGTGATCGTCGTAGCCGGCGTCGAACTCACCCATATCCCGCCATCGGATATAGGTCCGATGGTCGAAGAGGCGAGGGGACTCGGGGCAGGACTCGTTGTCTTCCACGGCGAAACCATCGTCGAGCCTGTGGCCAAGGGGACAAACCTTGCCGCGATAGAGGCAGGCGTGGACATACTGGCGCATCCGGGACTCGTGACCGAGGCGGAGTGCCGGCTTGCCGCGCGTAACAACGTGCGCTTCGAGATAACCTCCCGCAAGGGACACGGCCTTACAAACGGACATGTGGCGCTGATGGCTAAACGGTTCGGCGTCAAGCTGGTCCTGAACACGGACGCCCACGGGCCGTCGGATCTTATAACAGAGGACCATGCGCTCAAGGTCGTACGCGGTGCCGGCCTTGATGAAGACGATTACGAGGTGATGAGAAAAAATGCCGAAGAACTCCTTGAAAAGGTGCGGGCTTAGGGTCGCGGCGTCGCTGCTCTTCCTGTTCCTTGCGGCCGCATGGACAGACGCCGTCTGGGCGCAGCAGGACCGGAGGTGGGGCACATACCTCCACGACCCCCAGAGGACGAACGTAACGCCGCAGAGGATAAAGCTTCCGCCGGAAGAATCATGGACCGCAAGGCTTGCACCGCTTTTCAGGTTTCCAAAAAGGCGCGCAACCGAGGTCATTAGCCCGCCCATGATATACGACGGTGCGGTATACGTCGGATCGACCCGCGGAAGATTCTACTCCTTTGACATCTCCACCGGCAGGCCCTTGTGGGAGTTCAAGCTCCCTTCCAATGTGGACGGACCCGCAACCGTCGTTGAAAAAATGGTCTGCTTCGGCACGATAGAGGGCGTTCTATACTGCCTTGAGCGCGCAACCGGCAAGGAATTATGGCACTTCAATTCTCGCTCCGAGGTGCTTTCGGCCCCGGTGATAACCCCTGACACGGTCTACTTCACCTCCATGGACAACAGGGTGTACGCCCTGGACAGGTATACCGGCAAAAAACTCTGGACGTACACCCATAGATCGTCTCATTATGTCATGCCGAGGCTTTACACATCACCAGCCGTCTCGCATTCAGATTCCGGTACGCGCATCTACGTACAGTTTGCCGACGGCTACCTCGTCTCGCTCGATCCGGCCACCGGAAGGGAATTGTGGGCGAAGGACGTACTTGGCGGAAAACTCGACATCGATCATGCCAGAAGGACCCCGCTCGTGTACGGGGAGATGGTCTACGCCATAGACAGCAAGGGCTACATCCGGGCCTTCGACGCGAAAAGCGGCGCAGAAAGGATGAGGTTCGACATCATAAAGGCGGTCGATTTTGCCATACGCGGAAGGAATATCTACATAGTCGGCAGGAAACGGCTCGTAGCGCTCAACCGGAGGACGGGAAGGATACTCTGGACAAGCACGAACGAACACGGCACCCCCTATTCCATACTATCCTCCGGCCGGCATCTTTTCGTTCTCTCGAACCTGAGCTATGCCCCTTTCGGCATCGAACACCTCGAAAGGACATACGGATACATCACGGCCTATTCGATCACCGACGGCGAGGAGGTATGGGGAAGGAGGCTGGGGTCCGAGCTCTGGAGCAATGCCGCCGTCTCTGAGGGCTACATAGCCCTCGTGACCACAAGGGGGAGGTTGAAGGTGTACGGTATGGACCAGGCTGACTGAGATCCATGGAAAAAAGACTGAATATAGCCTTTTTCTGGCATATGCATCAGCCAGTGTACAAGGATCCGCTGACAGATGAATACGTACTGCCATGGGTGCTCCTTCACGGCACCAAGGACTACTATGACATGGCCGCGATACTCGAGGAGTTCCCCTCCATACACCAGACATTCAACCTGGTCCCCTCGCTCATCAGGCAGCTCGAAGACTATACGTCCGAGGACGTAAAGGACAGGTACAGGGCCGTAAGCCTCAAGGACGCGGAATCGCTGACCAGGGATGAGAGGCTCTTCATGCTGGAGCGTTTCTTTCAGTCCAACTGGGACACTATGATAAGGCCCTTGGGGAGGTACTGGGAGCTTCTGAAAAAACGCGGCTTCTCCACGACAGCTGGGGAACTGGAGACCGCGTTGAGGTACTTCTCGGACCAGGACTTCCGCGATCTTCAGGTGCTCTTCAACCTCGCGTGGATCGACCCGATGCTGAAGGATAGGGACCCTTTCCTGGCCTCCCTGGTGGCAAAGGGGAAGGGGTTCAGCGAGGATGAGAAAAGGCGTCTTCTGGCCAAGCAGATCGAGATAATAAGGATGATAATCCCGGAATACAGGAAGCTCAGGGATCAGGGCACGATAGAGCTCACGACATCCCCCTTCTACCACCCCATCCTGCCTCTCCTGTGCGACCACCGCTCCGCCAGAGAGGCCATGCCCGGGGTTAAGCTGCCTTCAAAGGGGTTTTCCCACCCAGAGGACGCCCTCGAGCAGATAAGAAAGGGGATACGGCTCCACAGCGAGACCTTCGGCGATAGGCCGCGCGGCATGTGGCCGCCCGAGGGCTCGGTGTCGACTGATATCCTTCCCATGATCAGGGAACAGGGAATAGAGTGGATAGCCACGGATGAAGAGATACTCTCGCATTCGCTCGGAATACCGGTAAGGCGGGACCCCGAGGGGCACTCAATGGATACCACCCTCTACAGGGCCTACTCGATCGAAGCGGACGGGGGGCCGCTTCGTGTGATATTCAGGGACAAGGTTCTCTCGGACCTGATCGGGTTCGAGTACGCAAGGTGGGGGGCCGAAAGCGCGGTGGATGACTTCATAAGCAGGCTCTCTGTCATATACGATCTCACGGCCGGTGATCCGGACTCCCATCTCGTAAGCATAATACTCGACGGAGAGAACGCATGGGAGTATTACAGGAACGACGGCAGGGACTTCCTTTCAGCGCTCTACTCAAGGCTCGAAGATGACGGGAGGTTTCGCTGCGTGACCGTAAGCGAGTTTCTCTCGGACCTCAACCCTTCCGCCGTGGGAAACCTCAAGAGACTTTACAGCGGCTCCTGGATAAACCACAACTTCAAGATATGGATCGGTCACGTGGAGGACAATACCGCATGGGACCACATAAGCGAGACACGGGAGGTCCTTTGCGAGTACCAGCTGACCGCCGGTTCAACACACGTGGATGAACAGAGGCTCAGGGAGGCATGGGATGCCATATACGCGTCTGAGGGAAGTGACTGGTTCTGGTGGTACGGTGACGAACACGCCACCATGAGCGAGCACGACTTCGACAACCTCTTCAGATCGCACCTCAAGAAGGTATATACCCTTATAGGCAGGGATTATCCGCCCGTGCTGGACATACCGATAATATCCGAAGAGAGGGGGTACAGGCCGGCAAGGATACCGACGGGCTTCATAACCCCCGTCTTCGACGGCGAGATAACAAACTACTTCGAGTGGCTCGGGGCGGGCAGGCTTGAGCGTATCAACATAAGCGGTGCGATGCACGGGGAAGGCGAGCCCAAGGGGCTCCTCGACGGCATCTCGTACGGCTTCAACCTCGAAAGGATCTTTTTCCGCCTCGACTATCTCAAGGAGCTCACCCCTTACCCAGAAAGATGGAGCTTCACCATAAACTTTCTTCATCCCAGGCCAATGAAGGCAGTAATTCATGTGGAGGGCAGGAACTCGAGCGGCAGGCTCCTTGAGAGGACGAACGGCGGGACGGGGTGGACCGAGAAGGGGGCCATCGAGGAGCTCGCATCAAACGATGTGGTGGAGATAGGTATACCCTTCGAGTCCCTCGGGGCAAAGGGCGGCGACGAGTTGAGGCTCTTCATAGACGTGGATGCCATCGAGAAGGGGTTCGAGAGGTGGCCCGCCCGCGGCTTCCTGATCGTTGACGTGCCCACCGAGGACTTTGAGCTCCACCATTGGATGGTGTGACCATGGAAAGACTTACGCCGGCCATGAGGCAGTACTTCGAGATAAAGGCAGAGCACGAGGACGCCATACTCTTTTTCAGGATGGGCGACTTCTACGAGATGTTCTATGAAGACGCCAAGCTCGCCTCAGGGATCCTCGGCATCGCGCTCACCTCGCGCGACAAGCAGCGCAGGATCCCCATGTGCGGGGTGCCTTACCACTCCGCATCGTCGTACATATCCAAGCTCGTCAGGGAAGGCCACAAGGTCGCGATCTGCGAGCAGGTCGAAGACGCCTCTGCTGCAAAGGGCATAGTCCGGCGGGCCGTAACCAGGATCATAACCCCCGGCACAGCGGTAGAGGATGAACTTCTGGAATCAAAGAGCAACAACTACATTGCAGCAGCCTCGGTAGCGCAGGGAGCCTCTGCGAGGGCAAGTACTTGCTGCGGTTTCGCTTACATGGATGTCACCACGGGCGAGTTCAGGGTGACGGACCTCGAAGGGATCGACGCTTTGATGGACGAGCTCAAGAGGGTTCAGCCGTCGGAGCTCGTCCTGCCGGAGTCGCTCTCCAGGCTTCCACTGCTCAACGGCTATCTTTCCAACTCGAACAATTCTTCCATAAAGAACACGACCTCTCTCGGGGACTATGACTTTCTTCACGGGGTGGCGCTCGACCGTCTCCTCGAGCACTTCGGCGTCACATCGCTCGACGGCTTCGGCTGCGGGGGGATGAAAGAGGGGATAAAGGCCGCCGGGGCCCTTCTTCACTACGTAAGGGAGGTCCAGAAGGCCGGCCTGCAGCACGTAAAGAGGTGCATCCCTTACTACCCGAAGAGTTTCCTCGTCATCGACCACTCGACGAGAAGAAACCTCGAGATCCTGGAGAATGCCAGAACGCTCGAAAGGAAGGGAAGCCTCCTCGATCTACTCGACAGGACCCGCACATCCATGGGGGCAAGAATGCTCAGGAACTGGCTCACCTATCCGCTCGTCGATGTGGAGCAGATACGGGGACGGCTCGATTCTGTGGAGGAGCTGCTCTGTGACAGGATGAAGCGCGAGGAGATCAAAAGGGTGCTTGCTGGCATATACGACCTCGAAAGGCTTACCGGCAAGGTCTCCATAGGGGTGGCGGGACCAAGGGACCTGGTCTCCCTTGCCGAATCCCTGGAGTCGGTCGCCGTGCTGAAGGCCTGCATGGAGGGGTTCCTCTCCCAGCGGCTCTCACACATAGCGCATTCACTCGATGCGGTCCCGGAGGTTACGGATCTCATAAAGAGGTCCATAAGCGACTCGCCACCGGCGGTCACGAGGGACGGGGGCTTCATAAGAAAGGGGTACTCGAAGGAACTCGACGAGCTCCGCGCCGTAAGCTCCGGCGGCAAGGACTGGCTTGCCCGCCTGGAGGCCGACGAGAGGAGGAGGAGCGGAATACAGAACCTGAAGGTCAGGTACAACAAGGTCTTCGGCTACTACATAGAGGTGACCAAGACGAACCTCGCCAACATCCCCTCCGACTACATAAGGAAACAGACCCTCGTCAACGCCGAGCGCTTCATAACCCCGGAGCTCAAGGAGTGGGAGGCAAGGATACTCAACGCCGAGGAGAAGTCCCGTGAGCTCGAGTTGAGGCTCTTCGGAGAGATAACGGCCGAGGTCTCGAGTTACATATCCAGGATACAAAGGACGGCCGAGCTTATAGCCACGCTCGACGTGCTCACATCATTCGCAGACGTTTCGGAGGAGATGAATTACACTAGGCCCGAGATAAACGACGGCGACGCCATCGTCATAGAAGAAGGAAGACACCCGGTGATAGAGAAAAACTCAACCGACGGCTTCGTCTCCAACGATCTGAGGCTCGACACGGGAAACGAGCAGATACTCATACTCACAGGGCCCAATATGGCCGGCAAGTCCACCTACATAAGGCAGGTGGCCCTCATAGTGCTGATGGCCCAGCTCGGATGTTTCGTCCCGGCAAGGAGGGCCGTGGTGGGTGTCGTGGACAGGATATTCACCAGGGTCGGGGCCTCGGACGACATATCGAGGGGACAGAGCACCTTCATGGTCGAGATGAACGAGACCGCGAACATACTCAACAACGCCACCTCCAAGAGCCTCATAATCCTCGACGAGATAGGACGTGGTACTTCGACCTTCGACGGACTCAGCATCGCATGGGCCGTGGTGGAGTATATCCACGACCATCCCGGGCTGCGCGCCAAGACACTCTTTGCAACCCACTACCATGAGCTCACGGAGCTCTCCTTGACAAAGGAAAGGGTCAAAAATTATAATATGTCAGTAAAGGAATGGGAGGACAGGATAATATTCCTGAGGAAGATCCTGCCCGGAGGGGCGAACCGAAGCTATGGCATACAGGTGGCAAGGCTCGCGGGCATGCCCGAGCCTGTCATAGACAGGGCCAGGGAGGTCCTGGCCAACCTGGAGAAGACGGAGCTGAACGAGGCCGGGCTGCCGAGGATCGCCAGATGCGGCAACCGGGCTGGAGACAACGGCGGGCAGATGAACCTCCCGCGTCTTCTCGGCTCGGTCGAGGGCGCCCAGGACGACCCTGTAAAGGATGAGCTGACAGGACTCGACCTCGACAGGATCACCCCGCTGGAGGCCCTAAACATACTGAACAAGCTAAAAGGGATGCTCAACGATTAAGGTGTCTTCTTTCTCAAACATAAGGCTCTTCGGTAAACCCCTCTTTCTGGTCCCTCTCCTGCTCTTCACAATCTTACAGACCCATGCCGGCGCCGGAACCGGCATGAACCGCGTCAACAGCATACGTCACTGGTCCGCCGAGAACTACACAAGGGTCGTCATCAACCTCGACCGGAAGGCCGAATACTCGTACCGTCTCCTCAGAAAGGACCCTTCCATAAACAAACCGCGGCGGTTCTACGTCGACATAAAGGACGCCCAGATGGGCAAGGACCTCAAAAGGTCCGTTCCCATTGACGACGGTCTCCTCAGGATGGTACGGGCCGGGCAGTACGACAAGAGGACCGTCCGGGTCGTCCTCGACATAAAGACCATAGAGGACTACAAGATATTCCCCCTGACGGGACCGGACAGGATAGTTATAGACATACTGGGGAAGGGGGCGAGGCATGGTGGAAAAGGGCCGGCGTCCGTTCACGGCGCAAAGAAAGAGGGGAGGCGTTCCGGTAAGAAAGGCTACGAGATCAGGACCATAGTCATAGATCCCGGACACGGTGGAAAGGATCCCGGGGCCATAGGGAAAAAGGGGCTCAAGGAAAAGGTCGTAACGCTCAAGGTGGCCAAGATGCTTAAAAAGGAGCTTTCAAAGAGGCTCGATGCGAAGGTGCTCCTTACGAGGAAAAAGGACGTCTACCTGTCCCTTGACGAAAGGACGGCGATAGCGAACACCAAGGAGGCCGATCTCTTCGTGTCCATCCACGCAAATGCGAGTCCAAGGAGGTCGGCTTCGGGGATTGAGACGTACTACCTCGGCTCCACCCAGGACAAGGAGGCCATGCGGGTTGCGGCAAGGGAGAACTCCTCCACCACCGAGGAAATGAACGATATACTCCAGTTCATACTGAGAGACCTGGAACGCTCAGGCAACCAGAAAGAGTCGATCAGGCTCGCCACAAGCGTGCAGGAGGAGCTCTCCAGGAACCTCAAGAAAAAGTACAAGGGTGTAAAGAGCAACGGTGTGAAGGGCGCGCTCTTCTATGTGCTCGTAAACTGCAACATGCCGAGCATACTCGTGGAGGTCTCTTTCGTAAGCAACCCCAAGGAGGAGAAGCGGCTGAGGAGCGACAAATACCTGAGGGCGATCTCAAAGGGGATCGCCGCGGGCATCGTGAAGTATATAAACGGCAACGGGCCTGTATAAGGGGCGGAACGATCCATGAACGAACCGTTACAGATGATAAGCGCCTGTGCGGGCGACCGCTCCGGGCTGGCGGACAGGGTAAAGGAATGCATCCGGCTCAAGGAGGATGAGCTGAAAAAAAGGCACCGCACCCCTGCCCCAGGCATGGAGATAACGCACGCCTACACGGCCTTCATGGACGATCTCCTGAGGGCCCTTTTCCACTCCCTTTCCGCAGAGTTCGGCACGGGTAGCGACACCGCGCTTGTAGCCCTTGGAGGCTACGGCAGGGGAGAGCTCAACATCCGTTCCGATATCGATCTGATGCACCTTTACCCAAGGCGTATAACCCCGCGGATCGAAGAGCTCACACAGAAGATGCTCTATGTCCTCTGGGATGCCGGGCTGGACGTGGGGTTCAGCATAAGGAGCGTAAACGAGTGCATAGACCTGGCCATGGTGGATCTGAAGACCAAGACCTCGCTCCTTGACGCGCGCTATCTGACGGGCGACGAGGGACTCTTTGCTAAACTGATCGACATGGTGGACAAGAGGCTTTTCTCCGGCAAAGAGCTCAGGAGGTTCATAGATGAGAAGCTCGAGGAGAAAAGGCTCAGGCATGAAAAATACGGCGGATCGGTCTACCTCCTTGAGCCGAATGTCAAGGAAGGCGAGGGGGGGCTCAGGGATCTGCATGCTGCAAGCTGGATAGTAAGGGCAAAGAACCGCTGCCGGTTCGAGCCGGTGGAGATGGGGCTCCTCGGCGAGGTGGAAAGGATGTCGCTCGACCGATCGGTCGACTTCCTCCACTGGGTGCGAAACGATCTTCACCTCGAGACCAGGACAAAAAAGGACCAGCTCACCTTCGACCACCAGGAGAGGATCGCACGGCTTATGGGGTACAAAGACATAGGGGACGAACTGGGTGTGGAGACGTTCATGCGCCAGTACTACCTGCACGCCTCGAACATAAACAACCTCTCCTCGCTCATCATCTCCAGGTGCCTCGATGTCCGGAAGGCGGGACCGCCCTCCGGACGACGCAAGGAGGTGGACCGGAACTTCTACGTCGAGGACGGACACCTTTCGGCCGCCTCGGACGCTGTCTTTGAAAGGGAGCCTGAGGCGATCATGAAGGCATTTGAGTACGCGCAGGCCCTGAAGGTGGAGATCGACAGGCACACGAAGGACCTCATACTCGCAAACCTACACATGATAGACGACCGGTTCAGGACCTCCGCTCAGGTGAATGAATCCTTCCTCAGGATACTGGCCGGAAGCGGCATATACAGGGTGCTGTCCGAGATGCACCGCCTCAAGGTGCTTGAAAGGTACATACCCGAGTTCGGAGCCATAACCTGCAAGGTGCAGCACGACCTTTATCACATCTACACGGTCGACGTTCACTCGCTCTTCGCCGTAAGGGAACTGGACAGGCTCAGGGAGGAAAACCGCGAGAGGTTCGGTCTCCTTGCGCAGATCCTTGACGAGATGGGCTCACCGGAGATCCTCGTCCTCGGCGTACTTCTGCACGATATCGGCAAGGCCATGGGCAAGGGACACGCCGAGAAGGGCGCAAAGCTTGTACCTGAGATATGCAGCCGTCTCGGGTTGAGCGAAGACGACAGCGCCCTTCTGCGCTTCCTCGTAAAGCACCACCTGATCCTCGCCGACACTGCGCAGTACCGTGATCTTCACGATGAAAGGCTTATAATAGAGTTTGCACGAAAGGTCGGTGACATAGAGAGGCTCCAGATGCTCTATCTCCTTACCTTCGCCGATGTGAGGGCCGTGGGGGCGGAGGTGTGGAGCGACTGGAAGGCAGCGCTCTTTCAGGAGCTGTACTTCAAGGCCATGACAGTCCTTGAAAGGGGAAGCTTCGAGGTGGAGGACGCAGGGGCCAAGATAGAGAGGATGAAGCATAAGGTCAAGGGGCTTGTAAGGGACGAGGTAAGCGAGGAAGAGGTCGACATATACTTCGGCCTGCTGCCGCGGAGGTACTTTCTTTCAAACGACCCCGAATCCGTTGCGAGACACCTCAAGACCGTGAGAGGACTCGGCTCCAGGCCATGTATAATGGAGGTTAGGCAGGTGCCTGAAAGGGACTATACGGAGATCATAGTCTGCACCCTCGATGTCTATGGGCTTTTTTCCACCATCACCGGCGTTATGACGGCGAACTCCGTAAACATCCTCGGCGCGCAGATAAATACGCTCTCAAACGGCATGGCCCTCGACATCCTTCAGGTCAAGAACCTCTACGGCGGCCTTCTGACCGATGAATCGAAGCTGAGAAAGATCGAGAAGGACCTTACGGACACGCTGACCGGGAGGGTGCGCGTCAAGGATCTCGTCGGCAGGATCAGGCCCTCCATCCTCGACATGAAGATGAAGCCCGAGGTGCCTACGAGGGTCGCGGTGGACAACGAGGTATCAGAGGTATTTACGGTGCTCGATATACACACGCAGGACAGGATCGGCCTCCTCTACAAGATAACCTCGACCCTCACCGAGATGGGTATATACATATACATTGCGAAGATATCGACGAAGGGCGACAGCGCGGCGGACATATTCTACATCAAGGACATCTTCAGCCAGAAGATAAGGGATCCGCAGGCAGTAAAGAAGATCAAAGACGCGCTCTACAAGGCGCTGGGCTGATCCGCAATGGCCTTTCCAAGAGACAGAGAGAGGACGACAGGCAGGCAGCTCCTTACGGAGTACCTCGACGCCATCGTGGCGGGAAGAGGCCTTTCTGAAAACACCCGTACCGCCTATGGCCGCGACATTTCAAGGTATCTCGACTACATTGAAAAGATAGGCAAAGGGCCTGAGGCGGCTTCGCCCGAGGATGTGAGCGGATTCATGCTGTACCTCAAGAAGAGCGGCCTGTCTAGTCGTTCTTATACGAGGGCCATGGTGGCCGTAAGGGGGTTCTACAGGTTTCTCCAGAAAAGGGGGTTGATCGAGGCGTCGCCGTGCGATCTCATAGAGCTTCCGAGAGCGTCAACGAGGCTGCCGCAGTACCTTTCGATCGAGGAGGTGGACCGCCTTCTCGAAAGCGTCGACACCGCCACCGGGACCGGACTCAGGGACAAGGCCATGCTGGAGCTGCTCTACGCCGCCGGACTCAGGGTAAGCGAGCTCGTCGGGCTCGGGCTGAACGACCTCAACCTCCAGACGGGCTGCATAAGCGCATTCGGAAAGGGCGGAAAGACAAGGCTTGTGCCCATCGGACAGGCGGCCATGATGTGGCTCAAACGTTACATCGACGAGGGCAGGCCGCGGATATTGAAGGGCCGGAGCTCCACGCGGCTCTTCGTCACCAACCGCGGCGGCGCAATGACCAGGAAGCACTTCTGGCACATAATCAAGAAGTACGCGTTCCTTGCCGGCATCGACCGGGAACGGGTCAAACCGCACATAATAAGGCATTCATTCGCCACACACCTGCTCGAAAGGGGCGCCGACCTGAGGGCCGTCCAGGAGATGCTCGGGCACGCCGATATCTCCACCACGCAGGTATATACCCACGTGAGGACGGAGAGGCTCAGGTTGCTGCACAAAAAGCACCACCCGAGGGGATAGGGAGGCACGGCCGCCGCCACCACACCGCACGGCCCAGAACCGGAAATGTAACATAACATCCATTATGCGACATAGAGATGGGGTGTTTATGGGGGGGTACAACTGTGAGGCACGTGCGCTTACTCTATTATTACGTTCGTAAGTGTCCTCTTTACCCCTTCAACGGACTGAATCTTCTTGATCACCACGTCACCAAGAACCTTGAAGCTCGATGCGGCCACGAGCACTATCACATCATACGGACCGGTCACCATCTTTGCGTCAGTCACTCCGCCGATCTTCATGATCCTTTCAGCCACGTCCGCTGACTTGCCGTGTTCGCATTCGACGAACACGTATGCTTGAACCGACATCACATACCTCCGTGTGGTTGAAGATGCAAGGGCCGCACGCCCGACCGGCGCCCCGGCGCGACAGGCGTTGCCCGGAAAGTGCATGGGTCGACTCAGCAATTATACCACAGAAAGGCGACTCGTGGCTCCCAAAGGAAGATCAAAGCCGTTATCGCCGGCAGGTTGCCTGTTCGAGCACCGCATGGCGCACGGATTCCTAATACGTGTGCCGGATCTTCAGATTACCCCGAGTGTTATCAAGGTATTACTTGAGATATTCGAGCTAATATTTCGAAACAAAAGGTATTTGCATCACCTGGAACCCTTGCCGAAGATTGCGACCTTTATGGTTCTCACCAGGATGTGAAAGTCAAGCACCGGTGTGACGTTCTTGATATAGTAAAAGTCGTACTTGAGCTTTTCCAGGGCGTCCTTCTCCGAGGAGCCGTAAGGATAATTCACCTGGGCCCACCCGGTTATACCCGGCTTCACCGAATCACGTAGTGAATAATACGGTATCTTTGTCTTCAGCCGCTTGATGAACTCGGGGCGCTCCGGTCTCGGCCCGATAAAGCTCATTTCGCCTTTCAGCACGTTCCATACCTGTGGTATCTCGTCCAGCCTGAGTTTCCTTATTATCCTCCCTACACGCGTCACGCGCGGGTCATTTTCAACAGCCCAGACGGCTCCCTCCTTCTCGGCATCCTGCCTCATTGAACGGAATTTTACGAGATCAAATGTTTTCCCGTACAGCCCCTCGCGCTTCTGCCTGTAAAAGACAGGCCCCCTTGATTCGAGTTTTATTGCGGCTGCAATGATAACCATGACAGGGAGTGTAGCAATGATGCACATGAGTGAACAGGTGATATCCAGCATCCTCTTTACCCTGTGATTGTAGAAGCTCCTCTTCACACCGAGTATGGGGGTGTTGACGAACCAGAGGTCGCTCAAAAACTCCACCGGCACCTTCCCTGTCACCTCCTCGTAGAAGCCCGGCATGTCGTAGACCTGGACGCCTTCCATCTTGGAGTGGAGCACGCACTTGAGAAGCTCCGGATCCCTCGGGTGGGTGATCGTTATGACGATCGCGTCCACCTTGTGGTGTGTCACCATCTCATCCAGCACGGAGAAGTCACCCAGGATCTCGGGGGAGTTCACGACACCGCTTGTGCGCTCGTCGTCTATGAACCCCACAACATCGAACCCCTTGTTATCCTTTATCAATCTGTAGATCGTCATGCCGGCGCGTCCGGCCCCGACTATGAGGATCTTCCTCGGCCTTTCGAAAAAACTCCTGAAGGCCCATTCAAGGCCTATCCTCCATGCATATGTGAAGACGACTATCTTGGCCGCGGTCATAGCAAAGACCACCCTGCCCGTCTTGAGCGACGGAAGGAAGTAGAAGGCGATGACCACGGCAGTGGTTGCTACTGAGAAGCCAATAAAGTATCTGAACAGATAGCGCGCAGAGCTGAACGGGATATCGAAGTCGTAGAGGTCGGTCATGTAGAAGGTGAAGATGTATATGAAGGTGAAGACCAGTGTGCCGAGCAATGTCGGCTGTATGTATTCTTCGATAAAAAGCCCGAATCTCAGGTACGGTGATGCGAAATAGGCTATGGAGATGAGCAGGGCATCACCCATTGCCAGGAGTATCTTTTTTCTGGGCAGGTGTTTCAACATGTAATAGATACCCGGTTGTCAGTATGCGGTGTCCGGTTTCAGGTCGGGGCGGAAGACACGATGAACGGGAAGATTCTCTCAGCCAGCTATTTTATTCTCACCATCTTCCTGCATCCATCCGTGGACGTCAACCTGAAGACCGAGAGGTTCGGGACCTCGATGGTTTTATAGAGGTTCAAAGGGAGATCATTGAAGTGCAGGTACAGGCATCTTATGACCGCGACATGTGTCACGGCCAGACACGGTACGCCGGGCGTGCGGGCGAGTATCCTCTCCACCCCCTCAAGCGCCCTCCTCCGGAGCTCATCCAGGGTCTCCCTGCCCTCCAGTCTCAGGTCCGCGGGTGTCTTCAGCCATGTATTATACTCCTCGGGGAAGCTCTTCGCAACTTCGTCCTCACTCATCCCCTCCCACGGTCCCATCCTGATCTCGGTGAGGCGCTCTTCTACCACGATCTCCTTTTTGATACGGCTGTTCAGTATGCGGGCCGTCTGCACGGCCCTCCGGATGGGGCTCGTGTACACGGTGGATACGCCCCAGCCGCATACAGCCTCGGCCATCTCTTCGGCCTGCCTGCGCCCCTCTGCGGTCAACCCCTCATCGCTCCGTCCGGCGTATATCCTCATCGCATTTGAATGTGTCTGGCCGTGGCGCACGAAGTATATCGTCCCCTCACCCATGGCATTCTCTTTGCTGCAGCCGCGCATGATTTCCCGGCAGAGTCCTCGTCACAGCCCGGGCCACTCCCTGTTCGCCTTTGCGTAGTTTTCGAGCGTTCCTATGTCCAGAAGGTACTCCTTGATTTCATAGCCGTACATCCTGCCCACGAGCCCGGGCAGTACGTCGAAGCCGAAGTCAACCGGATCCTTTCCGGGGATGTGGTCGAAGATCTCTTCAGAGGCGACGTATATGCCCGCATTGGCAAGGTCCGACCGAGGCTCCGCCGGCTTTTCGACGAAGGAGCCTATAAGGCCGTCTTTCCCGAGCTCCGCGATACCGCACTCCCGCGGCCGGTTCGTTCTGAAAAGCCCCATGGTCAGCACCCCCTTGTGCCCGAGATGGAACTCCACCATCCTGCCGAGGTCCACGTTCGTGAGGTTGTCGGCGTAGGCTATGATAAAGCACCTCTGGTCCGCAACGAACTCCCTGTTTGCGAGCACCGTGCCGGCGCTCCCGAGCAGTCTCCGCTCGTAGGAGATGGTTATGTTCAGGCCCGTGGTATCGTCGGCTATGAACCCCTCTACCTTTGGTGCAAGGTGGTGGGTGTTGATGAGGACATCCGTCACACCATGCATCTTGAAGAGGTTGAGCCATATGGCAAGAAGCGGGGTGCCTTTTACAGGCACGAGGCATTTAGGTATGTCGTCGGTCAGCGGCCTCAGCCTCGTCCCCATGCCGGCTGCAAGCAGAAAGGCCTTCATTTCCACTCATAACCCCTCACGTTGAAGATCACCTTGCTGCCGTCCCTGCTCAAAAGGAAGGGAAGCTCCCTGTACCCCTCGAGGGCCTCGCGCACGGCGTTCTGCCGCTCCCTGGGACAGTAAAGGAGGAGAAATCCGCCCGAACCGGCTCCGGCGATCTTTCCCCCAAGGGCGCCGGCCTCGATGGCCCTGTCGTAGAGTGCGTCTATGTCCGGGGTGGTCACGTTGGATGCGAGCTTCTTCTTCGCCTCCCAGCCGCGGTGCATGAGGTGACCTATTTCGTCGAGCGAACCATTCAGTATGTGTTCCCTGGCCTCGTAGGCCAGGTCACGGAGCACCTCCAGTTCCGTGGTCCTTTCCGAGATGTTGTTCTTCTGTTCAGTCAGGACCTCCGAGGAGCTGCGCGTCCTGCCCGTAAAGAAGACGAGCAGGTTGGAGACGAGCCTGCGTTTCTCCTCGTCGCTCAGATCGAGCCTTTCTGTCCCGATCGAGCCGTCCTTGCGGAACTCGAAGAACCTCAGCCCGCCGAAGGCGGCGATGTACTGGTCCTGCACGCCTATGGGTTTTCCGAGGATGTCGATCTCGATCTCGCAGGCCTCCCGGGCGAGCCTTTCGAGGGGGACCTGCTCGCCCTGGTACGCGTAAAGGGCGTTCAGGAGCCCCACCGTCACGCTGCTCGAAGAGCCGAGCCCGCTGCCTTCGGACGGCACATCGGCAAGGGTGGTGATCTCCACGCCCTCCCCCACTCCGGTCCGTCTCATGGCCTCGCGAACGAGTTCGTGGTGTATCTCGTCCACCTTGTCCACGATCTCTTTTCTGGAGTAGTTTATGTAGATCTTCTCGTCGAACCTCTCCTTTACGATGACGTATATGTATTTGTCGATGGCGAGGCTCAACACCGCGCCGCCGCGTTCCAGGTAGAACTCCCTGAAGTCGGTCCCGCCTCCGAAGAGGCTGATCCTCAAAGGTGTCTGCGTGATGATCATTTATCCTCCTTCACACCCGCGGCCCTTCTCACAACCCCCATCTCCTTCATCTTCCGTTCCGCGCAATCAAGGACGTCGTCTATGTCGACCTGCCTCATGAGCCAGTCCCTGTAATCCCTCACACTCTTTTCAGGGGTGTACCTCGGCTCCCAGCCGAGCGCCTTGAGGCTTGTGATATCGGATATGATGTGGCGGGTGTCGCCGAACCTGTATTCATGGGCCATCCTGGGCTCCATCTCCTCTTTTCCGAAGACCTTTCTGACGATGCGGTCGAACTCCTTTACCGTATACGGCCTCCCTCCCCCGACGTTGAAGACACGGTAGTCCGCCTCATCCTTTTCGAGGACCAGCAGGTTCGCCGCAACGACATCGTTTATGTTGACGAAGTCCCTTATCTGGTTGCCGTCCTCGTAGATCGAGGGCTGACTGTCGAAAAAGTAGCTGAGAGAGAATATCCGGCAGGCACCGGAGTATGCGTTGTAGAAGGACTGCCTCGGTCCCTGCACGATCGAGTACCTCATAGCCACCGTGGGGATGTCGTAACGCCGCCCTATGTTCAGTGCTATCAGCTCCTGCGTGTACTTTGAAAGCGCGTACTGGTTCTGGGGGTTGACCCTCGATTCGTCGGTGGGCTGTGGTTCGAGCACACCGCCGCATTCGGGGCAGCGGTGGTCCCACTCCCCCCTGCTCAACGCCTCGGCCGAGCGGATGTCCGGGTAGTGGATGGAGCGGTCCTTCGGGCACCTGTACCTTCCCTCCCCGTAGACGGCCTGGGAGGATGCGACGACTACCTTTTTAAGGGGGATCTTCCGCTCCACCGCCACCTCGTAGAGGAGCGCCGTACCCACGCTGTTTACGTGGAAAAATTTTGAAAAATCGGGGAGGTAGTCCTGATAGGCGGCGAGGTGGAAGACCGCGTCGACCCCGGCAAGCGATCTTTCCCAGGCGGCCTTGTCCCGTACGTCCCCCTCTATCACCTCGGCCTCGTCCGGGATGTAGTCAGGCCTGCCCTTCAAGTGGACGGGCTTTGAAAAGTTGTCAAGTATCCTGACCGAGCATCCTTCTCTTATCAACGCGTCGACCGTATGCGACCCTATGAAGCCCGCGCCTCCTGTGACGAGGACGGTCTGAGGTTTGAGGCTTGAGGTTTGAGGTTTATCAGCCATCTTTTATACACCACCTTCTTTTTCTCTTAAAGAACTTCTCAGTCAATTCAGTTTTCTAAGGAAACTCTGATTAGTTCGTCTAACAGAATTCGCAATGAGATCGCAAGTCCTTATAATCCGTCTCTGCAAACAATCCTTTTCTCCTAAATATTTCTAAAAGGGTTACTGTTTCGTACAACGAACCCTCTGCGACGTACAGGAACTGGATAAACCCCTTTATATTGTCTTACCTTGCCTTCAGCAATATACGGGTCATGATCGAAGCTCCCTGCAGCAAGCTGCGGGGAATGCGCTCGCTATGCATTTTCAAGCATATCCAAAACCTTCTCAGCCGGATCAACCGCCATATTCCAGGCGTCAAGCTTCTCAAAAGGAAAAACGAAGTCTTTTCTTTTGCCTCTATCCTCCACCCTTAAACCTCCAACCTTTTCTGGTATTCTTTCCCCTCCAACCTCTAACCTCCAACGTCTTCAATACCCCCAGTACTCGCCCGGCCTGGGCCTCTGTAAGAGCCTTCGCCAGAAGCCCATGGCCCATGAAAAGTGCATGGTCGGGAAGGCTGCGAAGAGGTGCAGGAAGAGCGCCGGCCTGGAAAAACCATTGACTCGTCCCCCGTACCTTGACGACAGGTACAGCGAGACCAGGAGGTCGGCGCTGAAATAGGCACCAGCCATTACCAGCCAGAGATAGAAAAACGGCTCAAAAAAAAATCCGGCTACAGGTAGAAGTATAAGTCCCAGCAGGAACAGCGGCGGCACATACTGCCTCCATGCGGTAAGCCTCCTGTTCTTGATGAGGTTTCCGGCCCTGCATCCACCGTAACGGAAGTAAAGCCGCCACAAGTCAGATATTTTATCACGCGGTATATAATATGCAATGATATCTTTGTCGAGATATACCTTGCCGCCCGCGGCCCGTATCCGCTGGTTCATGTCCGAGTCCTCGCTTATGACCGGCGCCTCCTCGTCAAAGAGCCCCACCCTGTCGAAGACCTCTCTCCTGAAGCAGCCGAGATAGACGGTGTCCACGTAGCCGCTTCTTTTTCCGAGCCTGAACAGCGCGTTCCCCACGCCGAAGGGATGGCTCATGGCGATCCCGATCGCGTGCTGGGCCGTCGTGTAATCGCCGGCAGAGGCTGCCTCAAAGGTTACAGGCCTCTGAACCCCGCCCACATTGTCCGCACCCGTCCGCAGGAGCGTGGCGACGCATCTCTCTATGTAATCCGGCCCGATTATCGTCCTGGCGTCCACTCTGAGGATTATATCTCCCCTGGCCTCTCTGACCCCTATGTTGAGCGCCGAGGCACGCTGCCCCTTTGGGTTGTCGATGAGCCTTATACTCACCGGTGCATCTTCAATGATACGGCCGACGAGCCGCCTCGTCCCGTCGGTGGACATGCCGTCTATAACGAGGATCTCGAGCCTGTCGGAGGGATAGGTCTGGTTCAGAATCCGGGTGAGGCAACTCTCGATGTTCCTTTCTTCGTTGCGGATGGGGATGATGACTGAGACAAATTCTTTTCTATGCATCACTGCCTGGAACCTCTCCTGACCATCTTCATCTTCTCCTCATTCATCACTTCTTTGCGCTCAGCAAATTGTCACGAACAGGATACCCTTCGATGTGCTCTATTAAGAGAGCAAGGAAGACACCCATTATAACGCTGACAAGACCACCAAGGATGAACGTCTCCTTGATCCTCGGCCTGACAGGCCTGTCATCTATGACAGGCGAACCGACCACCACCAGCGGCTCCAGCCCACCGATCTTATATTCCTCCAACTTCGACCGCAGGACCTCTATCTTCTTCTTGTACTCTATCAGCATCTCTTCGCTTTTAAACTTGTCTCTGACTAGGTCCAAGTAGTACCTTTGTACAGGTGGAGCATTATTCCTTTTTGCGTATAAACTATTAAGAGGCACCCCTCTATTAATACCGGACCCTATGTCTAGGTGGCCATAATCTCCCAACAGGGTAAGCGCAGCCCTAATCTTCCCCGTTTCCATCAGGGCATATTCTTCCTTCCTTTTAAGAACCTCAATCTCTTTCTCCAGCAGCTCTTTTTTCACTCTGATTCTTCTACGATAGTTGTCCGTACCGTTTCCCAGATCGAGTATAATACCGTTTACATACTCCATGGCCTTTTGGCAAGCTGGCCTTATATACCTTCGCTCCTTGGCCTCTATCGTCATGTAAAGCTTTCCACGGGTCTCACCTATGATTTCTGCCCTCAAGCCAGTAACAGCATCTGAAAAACCGGTGAAGACCTCGCGTTTATTACCGTAGATGTCGTTGATGATGTTCTTGACGTCAACCAATGAAAGTCCGCCGCCTATTGCATCTTGTTTATAATAAAGCATGACTTTTCCGCGGTATGCCTTGGGAGTCATGACCGTGGTGACCGCTATTACAGTAATTGAGACTGAAACAAAGAGAAGTATCATCCTTTTTCTCTTCAGTAAGACCTCGATGTAATAATAAAGACTTGCCTCTTGATGACGTGATGACATTTGCCTCTCCACAGCAGAGAACTTTTATGACTCTTACAGGTATAAATTGATTTTCATATTAAACACATTGCCAGCAGCACCCAGAACCCCATAAAGGTTATAGGAGATCCAGTGAACAGACTACTTATCCAGAGTCCAAAGAATGCGCCCAAGCTCCCTATGTAACAGGACACGAATGAGTCATCGAGAGATTCAAGGTTCAGCCGTACCCTTTTGATTATCCTGTATATTAGATATCCCACCGCACAAAAGGCAAAGATCCCACCCAGCATCCACAGATCCAGTACCGAATGCGGACCAAGTCGCCAGACCTCCATCTTTTCAGGGAAGTACCACTCTACGAAAAAAGTTTGCTCATAATTCAAGCCGATGCCTATCGGATTCCAAGGCAGGAGACCCAAGAAATACTTCCAAAGAACAAAGCGTGGCTCGGTCTCGGGTGAATGCAAGAATGTCTGGATTCTTGAAGTGTAACCATCTCTTATGCTGCTTGGAAGTGCAAAAAAGATAGCCGGAACGCTTAGTGTCATGGTGCTTAGAACAACAAGCAGTTTCTTAATACTTTTTTCAAAGCGCATATTCACGAGCACGGTGCCAAAAATCATTATCGCCGTACAGGAGATGAGATAAGTCCTTGTCAGTGTCCAAAATATCAGCCCTACCATACCTGCGGAGAAAAGAAAGTACACCCCTGCAAGCAGCAATTTTTTTCTGTAAAAATCAAACAATGCAGAGGTGAAAACAAAAGAAAAGGCGATCATGCATAACTGTGCTGCAAGGGCAGGGTTAGATGTAAACCCCTGAAATCGCCCCTTGAACCCGGGGTAACCGGACACTACAGAGGGAAAATATTCTGTAAGTTTCGGGTAAATAAAAAACACAAGTAGTAGCAGCGAAGGTATATAAAAAGCCAAAGCAAGCTTTTTGTAGAAATGGGTATCTTCTTTTAAATGTTCACGTACAACAAGAAACAAGCATATTCCAAGGACTATTTTCACAAAGATTACTAGCCCCTTCAAGTCAAACCACAGGCCATATCGCACTAGTGATAACAGTGTGGCAAGCAGAATTGACAGTGGAAGGAAGATCAAGACCAGATGCAACCCCTGCTCACTTCCGGCGCTTAAATCTGTTTTGTTTTCTCGGAACGGATCAGCCAAGAAATAAAGTATTGCAGACAGCACAGCGGCAGCAAAGAACGTTTCGAAACGTATTAAAGACAACCTGCCGCTGTGTAAAATTTTGGGCCAGTAATGGAGAGAGGCCACCCCCAAGAGTATAAAAACCTTGCTGGCTTTATTCAGCTTCATCCGAGAAGAAAAGAAATATCCCTGAAGATGTCATTAGATCGCGGAACCACATAAAATGTTAGCCTTTGCTTCCGCTTCCACAAATTTATGAGGCTCCGCTTGATGATAAAAGATGGGACCAGAAATAAAGCCGCTCTCAGAAAAAGTATCGCTCCACCGGAGCACAACTCATCCATTATTTCAAGGAATTCTCTTTTTTTGTCATTGATCAGATGCGTAATCGCCAATTGAAATTTGTACTTGTTGATGATCTTTTTTGTATCGATAGTTTCCCTTTCTCGCGGATCCATTTTGGAGAAGAGATTTTCAAACATTACGATGGTGTTTTTTTTATAAATCCATTGGGCTTCCCAAGTTGTAGTCAAACTACCGTCTCTGATCTCCACTACCGCCAGGTCCTCATCCAGGAAACCGAACTTGAATCCAGCTTGAGCTATCCTCAAAAATAGATCCCAGTCTTCTGGATACTTCTCCTTACCATCCCAAAACATCAAATCCTTCTCAAAGACCTCTCGGCGAAACATCGGCGCATTGGGGTTCATAATCGGCCATTCCAGCAACTCCCTGAAGATATTGCCTGTAGGATACGAAGAAACCCTTTTTTTCAAAAACCTGCTTGGTCTCTCAGTATAAAAGTGTAAAACACTGCAGTAGACAATATCGTATTCCGGCTTCTTTTCCAGGAAGTCGACCTGTCTTTGAACTTTCTCGGGTAAAAAAAAGTCGTCGGCATCCAAAAATGTAATGTACCTTCCCTTGCTCTTTCTAATACCGGCGTTCCTGGCGGCCCCCAGCCATTGATTTTCCTGATAGGAGTACTTGATTCTTGGATCTTGATATGACCTTACGATCTCCCCTGTTTTATCGGTCGAGCCGTCATCAATGACGATGACCTCTATATTCTCATATGTTTGCCTTAACGCGCTCTTAAGGGAACGAGCAATGAAGTTTTGAGCATTGTACGCAGGGATTACTATTGATACCAAGGGAGAGTTCATAGTTCCTGTCGACATCTTATTAATGCAACTGTTCTCGTGGGCATCCTTTGAAGATAGATCCAAAAGTCACAGACTAAAACTATGGGATGTCAAGGCTTCTTTTGAAAAAAGTATTTGCCCCTCCTTGATATCCTCCAATGATTCGACAAAGGCTTTGCTGTCATCTATAAAGTAAAATTTGCTGTAACCCATCTCGTTCATAAATCTTTTCAAGTCCATCAGGCTGTACCCGTACCTCTCCGCATGATCTTCTTCAGCTTCGATAATCACGTAAGGATCCCTTTCTGCCAACAATTGTCGTGCCCCTTTCACTATCTGTAATTCAGCCCCTTCGGCATCAACCTTGACAAGCCTTACAGAAGGCTTGTTGAGCTGATTGTAGACGGCATCCAGTGTTATGCTACTGACGCCTTCGCCCTCTACAAAATAGCTTGACGTTGTCTGCCTGTAGAAAGCCTTTTTCAGCTGAAATGACTTTCCGCTGACATCGGAGCAGACGTGATTGAGAGCAACGCTGTTGGACAGCTTGCGTTCAAGAAGAGAATGGAAGGCTTCTTTGTTCGGTTCTATAGATACGACCAATCCGGAATCTCCCACCTTTTGTGCGGCCACTGCACTGATATATCCGCTGTTTGCGCCTACATCAAAAAAGGTGTCGCTTTCACGCAAAAGGGAGTAAATTGTAAGAGCAGTTCCAAGATCGTACCTTCTTTTTTTGACCATAGTAAACTGTGGTGGGTCCAGGATATCAAAATCCACAGCTAACAGCGGCTTACCGTTCTTGGAAACTTCCAACCTTGTTGTTCTTAATTTCTTTGGAAAAAGATGTATTATGTGGCGGTAGATCAACCAACTGCCTTTGAAATCCGGAAGAACCCGCAGCAAAACACCTATCAGATTATTTGCGAAACTCTCCTTCGTTGTAGCGGAATATTGTACTCTGAATTTGTTCTTATCCCTTTTCACGATGTCGTTCATTGAGCCTTCTTATGGTGCGGACAACCCTAACCCCTAAGGATGTTTTATGAAATATTGCTACCGGCAATCCCCATCACTTGACAATAATGTATCTTATTTATGAGCTCTTATATAAAAAATATCAGCAAATGGCATAGCCCCGAATACGCGCATCCTCATCAAGTGAAAAAAAAACTTTCCTAAAAAATCATAACGTTGAAAGATAGTTTGGTTATAATCATAATGATCTACCTCAATATTCCTGAAACCTGCGTCACCAAATATCTCCTGCAACATCTTTTTAGAAAAAGACTCTTCATAGCCGTACTTCATGAATCTACTCCTAAAAAGGGTTACATGAAAAAACTTAATTACATCTTCTATAAGCGGAATATTAGGAATCGTACCGTATCTGATGGATTGAGTAATAATTGTAAGTAAAGATAGGCATGGAACAGTTTGAAAAGTATAGCCTCCATCCCGGGTAACTCTCCTCAACTCCTTAATCGACTGGCGGATGTTTTTCGAATGCTCCAACACCCCGATACCCGCAGAAAAGTCAAAGACGTTCTCCCTGAACGGCAGGCGGTTTATGTTGGCACATATAAAGTATGCCGAACGTTTATGTCTGTCAAAGTTTTTTTTTGCCAACCTCAAGATCCCAAGGTCGAAATCTACGCTAACAACCCTAATGTTATTGGAGGCCAGATTAAATGACAGGTAAGAAGGTCCTCCGCCAATTTCCAGAAATGAATCCCCTGTGTTTATCGGAAGAAGATGGTTGTAAATATAGGGTATATTTGTTTGATCATATGCCGCTCTTTGCTTCTCCCAGTCAAAGTCTTTGTAAAGCTCATACCACTTTTCCATGGCCAGATGTATGTCCCAGTTTTCGCTACCAGTCCCGCAAAGCACAGGAATGCCGTCAATAACATCATATAGTCTTTTGCACAAACAACAAATCAATGAATCGGCTTTAAGACTTAAGTTCCCTCTACATTCGGGGCAACAAATTATATTTAGCAATCCTCTATCAATCAAGTTTTCATCCTAAGTTCGAAAATAACTCCAAGATCTGTTTTACTCTGTTATGGCACGTATGATCCTTCAGGGCTCTCTTTGTACCTCTTTTCCGGATTTCTTCTCTTTCCTTGTCGTGCTTTAAAAAATAATCAATCTTTTCGAACCAATCGTTTTTGTTAATCTTGGCCATTACAACCTCATCAGTAGCGAAATATTTTCTCATGGCAGGAATATAATCGCATATCTGAAACCCACCGCAGGCCGGGATCTTGAAGGTCCTCTGGTTCAGTATGTAATGGGGCTGGCTACCGTCTTCTTCCCTTTCATGAAAGTTGAGACATATCTTCGCAGAAGAGTATAACATATTTTCCTCCTCCGGGGGTATCTGTATCCTAAGGCGGTTCAAAAAGCTTACACCGGCGTTCAGACCTATCTCCCTGCACAGTTTCACCCCGGCCCTCAACAAATTATCCTTTAGAGTCCAATAGGGTCCAAAAATACCGACCTTATATCTCTTTGTAAGGGGAATAAGGACTTGATCGAAAAACCACTTCTTTTTTGGAAGCTTGGCCCCGAGATAAACGATGTCATACCTGTACTTGTCTACCGATTTTCCTGGAAAATGTTTTCGTTTGTTGGCCGCATTCGGGATAACATGGTACTTTTTACCGGTCCTTTTCTCAAAATCTCCCATGCCCTCTGGTTCCCTTTCCCCAAAATAGATGTCGGCAACATCATCGTGAAGCAGACACGGCTCCAACCTCTCCAACCCTCTGTCAAGAGGCCAATGTACCCATATGAAGACCTTGGTTCCGCCTTTACGCATTTCTTTTAATATTCTCAAGTCCTTGCGAGGGTCTATAAGATTAATCGCCGTCATGAATATATGTGGTCTTATAACTTTGGCCTTTGTGTCCAAGTCATCAACAGCGGTTAGTTCATAAAATTCATGTCCCAAATCGTTGAACGCATCCCTCCAGCCTTCATAAATCCAGCGGTCTGCCCCGGTGCCTTCAGGGTATGGAATGTGATACAGGATTTTCAATGTTGAACCTCGGAGAAGCTAATCACCTTGATATGTCAGCGTAAATTCTATTTTTAACCGTTACTTGCCGGTTAATATATTTATACCCTTCCGTATACTTTTACGCAGCCCCAACTCTTGTATCCTCCAGATGGTATTGGGAGAGAAGGCCCGTTTTACTCTGTTCCTCGTATTTTTTTGATCAACGAGCTTCTCGACCTTTCCGACAAGTTTACGGAATCTCTCTGGCGGTATATTCAAACAAAAACAGTTGAGCGGACTTTGATGGTTGTACAAAGAAACATCAAAATCATCACCTATCAAACCATTCTTCTTGCAAAACTCAAATGCCTCCGTACCAGGATAAGGTGTGAATATGCTATAAAGTAAAACATCGCAGTCGATCCTTTTTATGGCATCCATTGTAGCTTTCAAAGTTTCTTCTGTCTCCTGAGGAAACCCCACCATAAAAAAGGCTTGCAGTTCGATTCCGTACCGTTTGATGGTATCGCACGCAGCGAGCGCCTCCTCTATTGTGGTATCCTTTTTCATCTCCCTCAATATCTCATTGCTGCCCGACTCTATACCGATTTGGATAGAGTAACAACCAGCCTCCTTCATGTGGGATATGGTCCTATCATCAACCAACTTCACATGAATCTCACAGCTCCACTTCAGCCCCGGACACTCTGCAATCAAAATATCGCACAGTTTGTGTATATAACTCCTGTTTATGCCAAAGGTATCATCGTCGAAATGAACCGACTTCAACCCTAACTTTTGCAGGCCCTGTATCTCTCTCACAACATTTTCAGGGGAACGAAACCTTGCGCGCCTACTCCATATGTTACGTGATCCGCAATAAAAGCAGTTGAACGGACATCCTCTTATCGCAAAGATATTTTTAAAGGCAGTCAGTGGATACCGGTCATAATCTTTCAGAACCTCTGCCACGCCTTCGTGAGGGAATGGTAGAGAGTCCAGATCATCGATGAATTTTCTTTGAGGGTTCTGCACATGCCGTGAGTCTTCTCTGTATATAATACCGTTAACATTACCAAAAAATTTTTTATGTTCTATCGCATTTAACAATTCAACAATAGTGACCTCTCCTTCCCCTCTTACACACACATCAATGTCAGGAGACTCCAACACAGTCTGCCCTGCCATCGTAGGATGTGGCCCGCCGACGACAACGACTATATCCTTGTTTATTTGCTTAGCTATCTTGGCAACCACTCTGGCCGATGCAAAATTCTGTGATTTGGAGGTTATCCCTACGACTGTGGGACCGTATTCAGATATAGCCATCCTAACCTCTCTCCAGACATTCCCTGACAGGTCTTTGAGATTATTCAAATAATTTTTGAATCCTTCCCCTGCCAAATAACTGAATTTACCCACCTCACTCACGGGGCAAAAGTCTGCGTTGTAAACTCGTACATCCCAGTCAGTTTGCTTCCGTATGGACGACGCCAAGTAAGCCAGTGACAGCGGATACCTGTCTAGGGAATACGTTTCCTTGTGCAGCCTGTAAAAAGGAGGCTCAATAAGAAGGATTCTATTTTTCATGTGAGTTGCATCCCCTTTTTTTATAAGACAAATAGTTCTTGTGGAAGCGAAGATAGAGTTCCTGCCCGAGGAAAGACAACAAAAACTGAGCCCATGCAACATAGTTTGACGGGTTGGCCTTTATGGCCTGAGCGATATAGCCCCTGCCGGTCTCAGCCTTTCCAACCCTCACAAACTTTCCTCCGATTTTTTGCAGATAAAAACTCTTAAGCCTCTTGTCTTCCTCGAAGATATCGCGATACCTCGCCATGGTATCAATCTCGAGTCTGGCCGTATCGAGCAACTTGTCGCCGAGTCTTGGCCCCTCGTGAGAGCGAATCCTTACAACAGGATCAAGCGTAAAATCCACACGGTATTTATCGGCAATCCTTAGATACAATTCCCAATCCTCTCCTGACACCACTTTTTCGTCATAGCCCCCCAATTCCATAACAACGGATCTGCGTATCATGGGATTCGAGGCAGAACCAGTGAAATCATCCTGGTAGATCAAACCCTTCAGGACCTTTCCCCGCAATGTGGGTCGGCGTACACCGAGTTCATTACCTTCCGAATCTATCTTTATAAAAGCGCCGTAAACCAGTGCTATATCCTCAGCAGCCCTTTCGAAGAAATTCACTTGAACCTCTATCTTGTGAGGCAGCCACTCATCGTCATCATCGAGAAAGGCAATGTACTCGCCCCTTGCCTCCCTCACCCCGAGGTTCCTTGCCTGTGATATGTTCATCGGCTCATGCCTTATGTGCCTTATCCTCTTATCTCCAAAGCCCTTGATGACCTCTTCGGTATCATCGGTCGAGCTGTTGTCGAGTATTATGAGCTCAAAGTCCCTGAAGGTCTGTGCGAGCACACTCTCAATAGCCTTTTTCAAGAAGGCGGAACGGTTGAATGTTGTTATCAATGCAGTCACAAGCGGCATGATTCGGCTCCTCATATCCTGAAGTCCTTTGACCTTGCGAAGTCTATTGTTTCCTTAAGCCCTTCGTCAAGCGAATACCGCGGCTCCCAGCCGAGTTCCTTCCTTATCTTCGTATTGTCGAGGCAGTAACGTACCTGCTCGCCGGCCCTGTCCGGGTAATATATGGGGGCCGGTTCCTTTCCCAGTATTCCGGCTATCTTCCGGTAAAGGTCGTTAAGCGTGGTCTCGATTCCGGTACCTATGTTGAAGACCGGGTCCGGATGGTCGTCGGCCACGTCCAGGGCCATGAGATTGGCCCTTACGACATCTCTTATGAAGACGTAATCCCTTGTCTTGGTGCCGTCGCCCCACATCTCAGCCTGCTTCCCGGCGGCGAGCTTTCTTATGTAGTCGGCCATCGCGCCGGTTACCTGGCGTGGACCGTATACGGCGGCATAGCGTAATATGACATGTGGTACCCCGAACGCCTTCTTGAAAAACCTCAGGTAGTTCTCTGCCGTGGACTTGGAGACGGTATAAGCGGATACGTAATCAAAAGGCTCGGTCTCCTTCACCGGCAGGTTGGGGTTATTGCCGTACACGAAACCGGATGATGAGTATACTATCTTTTTCACCTCTTGATCCCTCGCCTTCTTGAGTATCCGCAGAAGCCCTGTAAGACAGTCCATGTCGAGAAGCGGGTCATCCACGGACTTGGGAACAAAGACGTAAAAGGCGAAGTTGTAGATGACTTCAGGTCTTTCGTCATCAATGATCCGCTCTACCTCGGGATCGGCTATATTCGTTTCATAAAACCTGGCCTTCGGATTGATGTTTTCCCTCTGGCCGCTCGAAAGGTCGTCAACCACCGCCACGTCGGCCCCCTTCTCAATCAGTGCGTCCACGGTATGCGAGCCTATGAACCCGGCCCCTCCTGCGACCAGAACCTTGCGTCCTTTCAAGTCGTATGCCATCGTAAAGCTCCTTTTAGATTTTTTCGGTGCTGAAATAAGGAAGACTGCCCAGCAATTTATTAAAAAATATCAAAAAAAGACCATACATTACAAAACCACCTAACAGGGAAAGCAAAAGGTTCAATCCAAGTGTACTATCCAGTATAGACAACCCTCCGAACATCAGCATGCCCGCTCCTCCGGCAGAGGCAACGGAAAGGATGAACTCCGCCCCCAACGGCCTAATGACCACCCTGGGCTAAAGCCCAGGGTATCCTGAAAACTATTAAGGCGATATGGCCTCCGCTACGCCAGCTAAAGCTGGCTTCGCTCCGGGCGGCCATTCCTCCCCGAGCTTAAAAGCTCGGGGTTTCCTGGCCGATTTGATGAATGTGTATTTGGTTGTCCACGCAATGTACAAGCAGAGAATCGTAATATGTGAACACACGGTAGCAAGTGCCGCTCCGTTTATACCAAATCGAGGGATCAGGAGCAAGTTCAGTATCACGTTCATGGCCGCCCCGCATGCCATCGCGTAAAATATCCTCTTCTGCTGATTGAATATAAGCAGGATATGATGATACAGATTATGTATATAAACAAGGGTTGCCATGAAAATCAATATCTTCAAGACCGTGACAGACGGGAGGAAATCCTCGGAATACAGAAGAGCTATGATCTTGTCCGCCTTTGCAAGCACGAGAAAAAACAACAATACTGAAAAAAACACCGTCCCCTTCATCCAGAAGGTCCAGTACCTCACAAACCTCTCGTTAGACTCCTTCAAAACCCCTATAAGCGCCGGAAAGAGAGCCGACGAGACGAGGGCCATGGGGAAGAGGACCAGCCTGTTCAGTTTCAGCGCAGCGTTATACCACCCGGTCTCGGTTATCATCCCCCAATAACCGAGCAACACGGAATCCGTATACATGGTGAGGTCCCCGACCCCCTTGGCGAGGGCCAGGTACCAGCCTATGGCGAGAAACACCTTCCACACGGGCCAGTTGAAGGAGGGGCGTATAGAGAGGCCGGAACCTTCCATCAAAACGAAGAAACCGAAGATAA
>WGEY01000022.1 GCA_015492495.1 Deltaproteobacteria bacterium
CCTTTGTTTTCAATGGTTTGTAGTAAACGCATTGTATCACAGAGGCCCTGTTCAGGCTATTTTTATCTCATGTTAATGGGACAGCAGTGCTATACGCAGTCTTTACCTATGAAAACAAAAAACAACGAACCGCTGCCCCTTTCCTTATGACACAAAATATTTGACGTTACCGCAAAAAAGGATGGTTTGACTATGCAACCGAAAATCTGCTAAAATTGGATATTGGAGTTGCCGATCGTCCGGCTCTTCATTTACCGGAAGATCCGTTTACGTACACACTTTGCCCGCCGTCCCGGCGAAAGTCCTCCGTCGAGGGTCTGATTCGTCCGGCAGGCGTATGATGCGCCGGGGAGTCACTCCTTCGGGACATCCATCTGGCCATGGCAGCCGTCGGCACAACGGGGACATAGCCGTGATGCATGTCCTACTATAACATGACAAGCATAGCGTACTTACAACCTCAAACGGTGCGATATGGAGGCCCAGGAAGTCTTTGACAAGATAAAGGCCCTTAAACAGAACCTGGAGAAGGTAATCCGCGGTAAGAGCGATATCATAGAGCTTTCCATAACGACCCTTCTGGCCAGGGGACACCTGCTGATCGAAGACGTACCAGGTGTGGGCAAGACCACGCTGGCACACGGGCTCGCAAGAAGCATCGACGCATCGTTTCAGAGGATACAGTTTACAAGCGACTTGATGCCATCCGACGTTATCGGTGTGAACATATACAACGAGGTAACGAAGGGCTTCGAGTTCAAACATGGTCCGATATTCGCCAACGTCGTTCTTGCGGACGAGATAAACCGCGCCACACCCAAGACCCAGAGCGCGCTCCTCGAGGCCATGAACGAGGGACAAGTCTCTGTTGACAACGTCACTTATCCGCTGCCGAAACCTTTCGTACTCCTGGCAACCCAGAACCCTGTCGAATATTCCGGGACCTTTCCGCTGCCCGAATCCCAGCTCGACAGATTCATGCTGGCAATAAGGATCGGCTACCCTGACGAAGAGGTTGAAAAAGAAATAGCCCGGTCCATCACCACGGCGTGCATGCCAGAGGGGCTCGAGCCGGTCATAACCTCGAACGAGGTAATAACCATGCAGGAAGCTGCGGAAGGGGTCAAGGTAGACGAAGACCTCCTCGGCTATATCGTAAAGATAACCCAAACCACGAGGGACCACAAGGCCATAAAACTCGGCGTGAGCCCCCGGGGCACGATAGCATTCTACAAGGCCTCACAGGCTATGGCCCTCGTACACGGCAGGGACTACTGCACCCCGGACGACATAAAGAAGGTGGCGGTTCCGGTTCTCGCCCACAGAATCATACCGGCCCAGTACTCCATGGAACACTCTCTCCAAGACCCGGCCGACATCATAGAAGAAGTGCTGGAGGGTCTTAGCGTACCGATATAACACATGAATCTGAGACCGACCATATCGGCCCCGCTTCCCTGGCTCACATTCCTTACCGGCAAGACATTCGGAAAAAGCAATGGCCGCCGCAGAAGGCCCTCCATCCTCTATCCCCTGCGCAAACTCAAGTTCACGAAAGAAGGAAAGAGGTTCATTGCCGTACTCTTCCTGATAGGCCTGGCGGCTATAAACACCGGAAACAACCTCCTCTATCTCGTCCTTGCGATGCTCCTATCGCTCATTATAATCTCGGGGCTCATGAGCGAGCCCACACTGCGGAAGTTGAAAACAACAAGGCGCCTTCCTGCCGACATCCACAAGGACGTGCCGGTTCCGGCAAGGCTTGTAATTGAAAACAAAAAAAGGCACCTCTCGTCTTATTCCTTCAAGGTCGAAGAACTTCCCATACCAGGGGTCGAGGCACAGCCCGTATACGTAGTCAAACTCGACAAATCCGCCAAGACAAACAGGACCGTCAGATATACATTCAGAAAGCGCGGACCGGTGAAGCTCGACGGGTTTACCTTCAAGACGAGGTTTCCATTCGGCATGTTTCTCAAGGTAAAGACAAGAAGGGTCGGGGACGAGGTCCTTGTATTGCCGAGGACAAGACCACTGAGTCCGGAGGAGGTTGACGAGTGCATGCACCCTTGCGGAACAAGTAGCCTGCACGCACGGGGTAACGGAACACAGATCTTCGGACTCCGTGACTACACAACAAACGATGACGCAAGGTACATACACTGGAAGGCGAGCGCCAGGACACTGGGGCTGCTGCGCAAGGAATTCGAAAGAGATGCGGCGAGCAATGTTACGATCGTACTCGACAACTTCCGGGACGAACCGCTAAGGTTTGAAGAGGCCGTCGAAAAGGCGGCATCGCTTGCCAGCCACTACATAGACAGGGGATACCGGGTGGCATTGAAGACACTGACGGGGGAGGTACCCCTCGCATCCGGCAGGAGCCAGCTTGCGAGGATACTGCGCTTCCTCGCCTATGTGGAACCGGTGGACGGAGATGGACGGCTGTCTGTAAGGACCTTGGCCGGGTAAGCAGACGACACCGCGCAGACAGGCCTACCGGCACCTTTGCGCTCGATCGATGCAATGAGTTTCTCCACCTATGCGACCATAATAACCTACATCATAACCGGGGTAGGCTTCACCGCGATATGCCTTGTCGAGGAACTGAGCCTGTCCTTTCTTGCGGTCACGGGGATCTTGACGGGACTGAGCCTTGTCGTAAACACCGTCCGCAGGATCAGGCTGCCCCGCACACTCCGCAACATCCTCGCACTGGCGATCTTTGCGCTGTTCCTTGCGGATTACCTTTTTATATCAAGAACACTCATAGGATCGGCTTCCGTCTTCCTTACGCTTCTCGTTGTGCTCAAGCTCTACGATATGAAGACAACGAGGGACTACGTCATCCTCTACAGCCTGGCCTTCTTCCAGCTCGTCGCTGCCGCAGCATCAACGGTCAGCCCCGCCTTCTTCGCCGTGTTTTCGATCTTCGTCATCTCAGCCATATGGGCGATGGTGGTGTTCAACATAAAAAGAGACGTCGAGGAATGGTCTGGCAGGAAGGAGGAAACGATACCGGCCGGAATATTCGGTCCGAAGTTCGTATTATCCACCCTCCTCATAACCCTCGTCTCGATATTGATCACACTCGCCCTATTCTTTATGATACCGCGCATAGGTATAGGAGTATTCAAGTCGAAGACACTCGACACACTCAGGGTGACTGGTTTTTCGGAAAGGTTCGAGTTCGGCTCTATAGGATCCGTGAAGCTTGATCCCACCGTGGTCATGAGGGTCCATATCCCCGGCTACGACGCCCCACCGAAGAGCTTCTACTTCAGGGGGAACACACTCTACCGCTATGACGGGAGCGGGTGGAGCAGGGAAAAAGAGAGGAGGTCCCCTGTAGAAAGAGGTCCGGACGGGCGGTTCGTCTCGGGCATACGCAAGGAAGACAGGCTAATAGAGCAGAGGATAATGCTTGAGCCGCTTGATACCTCCATAATCTTTGCCGACGCCCCATGGATCAGCATATCGGGCAGATTCAGCCGACTCTGGACAGACCCCTCCGGCGCCCTGCACCTCGACTCACCGCCGTACTCCAGGATCGAATACACCGTATGGTCTCTGGCAGAGGGCGATGGGCAACTCGAGGTGGACAAAAGAGGGCTTACACCCTACCTCCAACTCCCTCCGGAAACGGTCGAAGACACGGAACGGATAAAGGCACTGGCCCTATCCGTAACCAAGGGAGCAGATTCTGCACACGGGAAGGCAATGGCAATAGAAGGGTACCTCAGGGCCAACTACCGGTACACGCTCAAGCCGCGCCAGGGTCGAGGCAGGACCCCGCTAGAAGACTTCCTCTTTTACACGAAGGAAGGCTACTGCGAACAGTTTGCCACGTCCATGGCGATACTCCTCAGAACAATAGGCATCCCGTCACGTATCGTGACCGGATACCTCCAGGGCGAGTGGAACCGCTTCGGGAACTACTTTATAGTGCGCCAGCAGGATTCGCACAGCTGGGTGGAGGCCTATATCGACGGGACCGGATGGACCAGGTTCGATCCGACCCCCAACACAGGCATAGTGGCACCGTTCAGGGCGTCTTCCATAAGCCTGTACATAGACACGCTCAGGTGGAAGTGGTCGAGGTACATAATAAACTACTCCCTTTACGATCAGATAAGGATCGCAAGGACCGCGGAGCTCAAGTCAGTGGGGCTGCGTACCTGGTTGAGAAACGTACTGACAAGGGGGTCTTCATCGGGCCGGGAAGGCGGAAAAAGTAGCGTAACCTTGACTGCGGCCACATTAATCGTGTTCATAGCGGCCCTTGCGGTCCTTGTCATACTCCTTAAGAGACGTCACTCGAATAGAATCAGGACCCCCGGTTTCTATATGGAAATGCTTCGCATACTCAGCAAAAAGGGCCTTGAAAGAAAGGATTTCGAGACACCGATGGAATTTGCCGCAAGGTCCGGCCTTCCGGAGGCGGTGAGGCTGACCGAGGTGTTCCAGAGGATAAGATACGGAGGCACCACACTCGACCGAAGCGATATGGACGAGGTGAAAAGATTACTGGAGGCCATAAAGAAATGCAGTGACTAAGACCCCGAGCCGAGGTCCTTACGTTTCAATGCATCCCCCACGACGGCAAGGAGTTTGCTGAGCTCTATCGGCTTCGGCACGTAGCCGTCAAAACCTTCGCTCAGGATCGTCTCCTCGTCACCCTTCATGGCGGAGGCGGTAAGCGCCACTATGGGTATCATCCTCAATTCTTCCCTTTCCTTTATGAGCCTCGTGGCCGTGACGCCGTCCATCTCCGGCAGATGCAGATCCATCAGTATCAGGTCCGGCGCCTCCCTTGAGGTCAGCTCCACGGCCTCCTTGCCGGTGCCGGCCTCGATCACCTCATAACCGTGAAGCGTAAGCATCTCCTTTACGAGGACCTTGTTCATGAAGTTGTCCTCGACCACAAGCACCCTCGGCCTGTCAGTACTCACCGCCGCCCTCCATGCAGAACACGACCTTGTTGCCGCCGCCGTCATAGATGTTCTTCACAGCCGTCTCAAGGTTCTCTATTATATCGGCCTTACCCTGAACCGGCAGATTCGTGACGCTGACACTGATGGTAAGCTGCCCTTGTTCGCCTTCGACCGCGGGGAAGGTGTGGTTCTCGACAAGGACCCTCAGCTTCTCGGCCACCCTGAGTGGCTCGTCACCGTCAATGCCCGGGAGCAGTATTGCGAACTCATCCCCGCCGTAGCGCGTGACGCAGTCGGACTTGCGCAGGTTGTTCTTGATGATCTGAGACATCTCCCTCAAGGCCTCGTCACCGTTTGTGACCCCGTTTATCCGGTTGTAACTCGCAAAATCGTCTATGTCGATGAGCAACACCGCGCACGTCTGCTTGTACCTCTCGCACCTTGATATCTCCCGGCTGAGGATGATATCAAAGTATCTCCTGTTGAAAAGCCTTGTTACGCGGTCCACCATGTTTGCGCGTTCCGGATAGGCGAGCTCCAGCAACCTTATCTCTGCAAGCAGGTCCTCTCTGGAAAAGCTCGCCTTCTTTATGATCTTGTCTATGTTGGTGCCGAGCCGCTTCTTGTCATCTTCCGTTATCTCCTTGGCCGAGAATATTATAATCGGAATGTTCTTGGCCACTGGATGGTCCTTCAGCCGCTCCACCACGTCAAAACCGCTCACCTCGGGCATCATGAGATCAAGGATGATCAGGTCCGGCTCATCCTCTATCGCCATTCTGACCGCCTCCTCCCCACCCGAGGCCTTGAGCACGTTGAATTTTTCCTTTTCGAGGATGTCTCCAAGCAAGGTCAGCACCTGCGGGTCATCGTCAACCACGAGTATGTTCAAGGTGCGCCCTCTCATGGACCTCATGAAGTGCAGGCGCCCGAGCGTGTCGAGGAGCTTTTCCCTGTCTATCGGTTTGACGAGGTAATCGACCGCCCCGAGCGCAAAGCCCAGTTCCTTGTTGTTTGCCGACGATATGATGACCACCGGGATATCCTTGGTCTCCTCGGAGGCCTTAAGCTCCCTCATAACCTCCCAGCCGTCTTTCTTGGGGATGGATACACCGGTGACTATGGCAAACGGATGCTTCTCCTTGGCCATCTTGACCAGCTCAACGCCGTCCGGCACGGTGAGGACATCGTAGTTCTCCCCGCTCAGATATATCTGGAGGAGGTGGTTGATGTCGGCGCTCTCGCCGGCGATAAGGATAAGGGGGCTTTCCTTATCGGCCTTTTTATCTACATCCGCAACCGGTGTATGGATCTGTAAAACCTCTATCTTTTCGGAGCCCTGGGGCAACCTGACGGTGAACTTGCATCCCTTGCCGGCCTTGCTCTCAACCATTATCTGGCCCTGATGGAGCTCAACGAGCTTCTTGGTCAGAGCAAGCCCGAGCCCTGTTCCACCGTGTTCACGCGTGACCGAGGGATCCAGCTGTTCGAACTCCTTGAAGAGCCTTTTCAGGTCCTCATCCTTTATCCCCACGCCGGTGTCCTTGACGGAGATGTAGAGGTACCTCTGCATGGCCATGCCTTCAGGCTCATCGGTTATGTTCCAGTCTATGAAGACCTTTCCTCCGTCCACATTGAACTTAACGGCATTGGAAAGGAGGTTGAACATGATCTGCTTGAACATCCCCTTGTCGGCGCTGATCACCGGTGAGGCGGGTGCCACCTTCGTCTCGATGGATATGTTTCTCTTGTGGGCGATCGGCTTGATCGCACCAAGCACCTCCCCGAGGACGTCGGCCAGGGGGAACTTTTCTATCATCAGCTCCATCCTGCCGGCCTCGATCTTTGAAAGGTCCAGGATGCTGTTTATGAGATGAAGCAGGTGGTTGCCGCTTGTATGAATAAAGCGCACATACTGGGCCTGCTTCTCGTTCAGCTCTCCGAACGACTTCTCCTGTAAAAGCTCTGAAAAACCTATTATGGAGTTAAGCGGTGTTCTGAGCTCATGGCTCACGTTTGCAAGGAACTGGCTCTTCATCCTGCTCGCCCGTGCAAGTTCCTCGTTTTTAATCTCCAGTTCCTGCTTCTTCTTGGTTAGCTCCTCGTTGGCACGTCTCAGCTCTTCGGTCCTCTCCTCGACCTTCCTTTCGAGCGTTGCGTACGACTCTTCAAGGCTCTTGGCCATCTCATTGAATTCCCTGGCCAGAGAACCGATCTCGTCATTGCTTGCTACCACGGCCCTCTGCTTCAGGTCTCCCCTGGCCATCTTCCTGGCGGACTCCTCGATCAGAAGAATGGGCCTCACAATGGAACGCGTGAATGCCAGCCAGAGGCCCGCCGCGACGATTATAGCCGCGATGGTAAAAAGAAGTGTTACTATAGTGATAATCCTTGCAAGTTGTTCGCTGCGCAGGTAGGCGTTTGACGCCGCTGTCCGCTCGGCGCCCAGGAGGTCCTTCAATCCGTTCAGCGCCATGTTGAATGCCCTGTTGCCTTCCCCCCTTATGATGCTCAGGGCCTCCTCTCCCTTGCCCGCAGACGATGCCTCCAGAACCCTCGCCTGCACATCCCAGTAGTCATTGAGGTTAGTGGTAAACCTCTTGAGGGCCCCCCTTATGTGTGTATCGAGGCTGTGCCTCTTATACTCTTCCAGGAGCTTCTCGATCTTCGCTCTGCGCTCCTTTATGGATGATTCGAGAAAGGACTTTGATCCTTCATCAGCAACTATTATGTGCAGAAAGACCTCCTGGCGCTGGGACATGAACTCCTTTTCCAAGGTCGACAGCGTCTCGGTACGCTTGAATGAATCGCTGTAGAGAAGGGATGTGACCTCGGCTATCTTGGAGGCGTTATACAGGCCGACGGAACCGCCTATTCCCATGACGAGCATGAGCACTATGAATATCGCCGCGATCTTGTTCGATATCTTCATCTCTGCTAACCTCATCATTAAAAAACAACCCGTGCGACCGCGACGCGGAGCGCCGTCAGGTTACCTGGTTCGACGCGGTCTCGTCAAAGAACAACGCCACATTGGGAATATTGCCCCCTGCATCGTAAAGCGGATAACTCTTCACCCTGAACCTCGTCATCTTGTCCCCCCCGAGGTAGCGATTCCGGTATTCGATGGTAAACTCCATGATGCGCCCGTTATAGGACTTCTTTATCATATCCAGCAGCCCCTGCCGCGCGAACTCCTCATCTTCAAATATATTGTAGTTGCCGACGAAGTCGGTCAGGTCTCCACCGCCGACGAACTTCTTGAAGGCGCTGTTGGCCATGGCGCAGAGGCCCTGCCTGTCAAAGACCGCGAGTCCGAAAGGCGTCTGTTGTATGGTGCGCTCAAGGAAAATACGGGTTGCGTGTTCTCTGCAAAAGAGCTCAGAATACCCGACTGCAACGCCGAGGTTAGCGGCTAGCGCCTCCAGAAAGGCCAGATGTCCATCGAAGCCAGACCCGTCCTTGAAGGCGACGTCAAGAAAACCCTTGACCTTGTCCCCGTGGAGTATGGGTATGGAGGCAAGCGCCCTCACCCCCTCTGACACCAGGACGGACTTGAACCTCCCGTCCGGATACCCGTCTATGCTGTCGAACAACAGAGGCTTTCTACTCTCTTCTTCGTCATTTACAAGCCTCTCCTTTAGTGGAAATTCCCCGCCCTTGTAAAAGAACGTATTTGAAAAGCCCTTCGACACCTTGAGCTTCAGCATCTCTCCCTCCCTCAAGTAGACCGCTCCTCCGAATGCGCCAGTAGAGTCAAGCACCTCCACTATGGCCCTCATAAAGACCTCGTACTGGGAGAGTGAGCTCCCCACCATTGCGGCGACTATGTTCAGCGACTCGAGCTCCTTCAATCTGTTCCCAAGTTCCTCACGCAGCTTCCTGCTCCTGTCCTCCATGGCGGAAAAGGTGCTCTTTGTCCTGTCACACGCCTCGTTGATACTCCTTGCAAGCTCTCCCATCTCTCCGGAGAACTCCCCGTCGAGCCCGTCGGAGAAGCCGCTTTTGAAGAAGCGGTTGGCGGCGTCAAAGAACCTCTCAACCGGGGCAATCCCCCTCTTGTAAAAGACAAAACCGGCAACCAGCGCCACTATGAAGGAGAAACCAAGGACAGAGAAAAGCACCTGTACCCTGTCTTCGAAAAATATCCTTTTCTGCTCCTGGACGAACTCCATGAGCCTGCTGGCGTTCTCGCTCAGGATGAAGGTGTTCATGTCAACGACGTTGTGGATCAAGAGCACCTCTTCTTCGCTTCCGGCGTTGCCCAGCCTGGCGAGCTCCCCCTTGATGGTGCGCCATCCGTCGAGCATAGCATCCCTGATTTCGAAGAACTCTGGACTGTCACTGAAAAGGTCGGTATACTCCTGCCTTGCCACTGCCTTCAAGGACCTGTCTATATTCTCTATATCCGCATCCAGGGCCCCGCTCCTCTTGTCCTCGAAGCCCCTCGTGATCACGGATATGTCAAGGACGTACTCCAACCTTACCACATCTGTCGTGAGCACGCTCAGCTGGTGATGGAGCTCATCGTAAAGTTCCATCCCCCTCGTCCTCTGAAACAGGAGCCATGAATCGAAGATGAACAGTGCGGAGAACAATCCTATGAGAATCAGAAACTTGCGGCTTGTTGAAAGGGTCTTCAATGGCTGTCTCATCAACTTATTAATATACAGTACCGGCGGTTATCTGGATCAGGGGTACAAGGCAATGGCAGAGATAGTCGTGACGGGGGCAACACCTACTTCAGGAGCCTTTCGACCCACCTGTAGAACTCCTCCATATGCAACGGCTTGGACAGGCAGTAATCGGCGCCGGCCTTGAAGCTTCGGTCCTTCTCGTCCGTGCCGTAACCAGTAATCGCCAGTATCTTTATGCTCCTGGTGGACTCCTGTTCCCTGAGGCGTCTGCACACCTCTAAGCCGTCTATCCGCGGCATCCTGATATCCAGCACAAGTAGGTCCGGTTTGAAGTCCCCGACCTTTATCAGGGCCTCATAACCGTCCGCAGCCGTCTCAACCTCGTAGGAGTCCTGCCACCTGGTCTCTATGGCCTCCTTCAGCAGGTTCACGACCTCCGGCGTGTCGTCGGTAATAAGTATCTTCTTTTTCTCTGGAAACAGCTCATCCTTTATCTTCAACCTGTACTTGGAGATAAAGTCCCGGAAGTCGTCCCTGTTGATCCGGTAGTGTCCGCCTGGGGTCTTGAAGGCATTAAGTTTGCCGGAGTTGATCCACTTCTTTACCGCGTTTATCGTAACGTGGCTTAGAGAGGCGATCTCACCTGTTGTATAGGGTCTTTCGTTTTTGGCCATTTCGGTTGAGATAGAAGAACCGTTACGTATATACTTTTTTATGTTCCTTTACGTATATTCCTTCCGGAACTTAACTACATATTGTGACGACAGTACAAACCCGGAGATCATAATATATATAACGAAGAAACCCTCGTATAACTTTAGCCCGACAATGGACAGAGCCCCTTTGGCACAATATTTTCATAATAAAATCTTATCGTTAGACGATGCGTAGTGTCAAGGCTTTTTTGCGCTCAGGCCGGCTTCATACCAGTTGCGCCCAGTTGTGATGTTCACCACCACAGGGACCTTCAGGCTTGCGACCCCTTCCATCCCATCCTTAACAATGTCTTTAATGTCGGTGAGTTCGTCGTTGAGGACCTCGAAGACGAGCTCATCATGTATCTGTAGTATCATCTTCGATGTATATCCTCCGTCTTCAAGCCTTCTGTATATAGCAATCATAGCAGCTTTTATCATGTCTGCAGCAGAACCCTGGATGGGCGTATTTACAGCCATCCTCTCACCCAGTCGAACCACCTGGTCGGTCGGGCCGTATAACTCTGGGATATACCTCCTCCTTCCGAAGATCGTTTCGGTGTAACCACGCCTCTTGGCCTCTTCTATCGTCCTGTCCACGAACTCCTTTACGCTCCTGTAGTGCCTGAAGTATGTATCTATATACTCCTTTGCATCCTTCATGGTTATGTCGAGTTCGACGGCAAGCCCGTGCGGTCCCATACCGTATATTATACCGAAGTTTATGGCCTTTGCCCTCCTTCGCATCTCTGGGGTCACCAGTTCGGGCGCCACACCGAAGACCTCGCTCGCCGTCCTAGTGTGTACATCCTCGCCCTTTTTAAAGGCGTCCGTTAGCACGGGGTCTCCGGACAGATGCGCCACGATCCTCAATTCGATCTGCGAATAGTCGGCCGCCAGCAGCACATAGCCCCTTTCTGCTACAAACGCCTCCCTGATTCTCCCCGCGTACCTTCCTCTGACCGGTATGTTCTGAAGGTTGGGGTTAGAGCTCGAAAGCCTGCCCGTGGCCGTGACGGTCTGGTTGAACGAGGTATGGATCCTGTCGGTGGCCGGATCGGCCAGGGCAAGAAGACTGTCCACATAAGTGCTCTTGAGCTTCGAAAGCCTCCTGTAGCGTATGATCTCTCGCGGGATGGGGTGTTCAGCGGCGAGAGCACTTAATACACTTTCATCCGTGGAAAAACCGGTCTTCGTCCTCTTGACGGGCTTCAGGCCGAGTTCATCGAACAGAAGGCGGGAAAGCTGTTTGGGCGAGTTGATATTGAAGCTGTAGCCCGCCGCCTCGTGGAGGGACTTTTCAAGTGCGGCGAGCTCGGACTTTATCTCCTCTGAGAGCTTCTCGAGCCTCTGCCTGTCAAGCTTCATACCCCTGAGCTCCATGGCGGCGAGGACCTCCGAAAGCGGAAGCTCCATATTCCTGAAGAGATCACTTAGCCCCTCCTTTTCCAGCATATCACCGAGGACCGGCGTGAGCTCAAATACAGCGTCAGCCCTCTTGGCAATGGAGTAGTCACTGCGGCTGTGGTCTTCAGGCTGGAGGAACCTCGTCCCGAGATATGTGTACGCAACATCTTCGAGCCTGTGCGACGGCTGTGTGGGGTTCAAAAGGTATGATGCTATGGCGACATCCATCATCACCCCGGCAAGCCTGATCCCCCTTCTCATGCAATGTATGTAGAGGGCCTTGGCGTCATCCGTGGCCTTCTCTACCTGACCGTTCTCCATAATACCCTTCAGAAGCTCGGAAGCCGCATCCTCTGAAAGGCCTCTTTCGCCTGGACCATCAACTGGCACGCAGCAGGCATTGATATTGTCCGAGCGGAACCCGAATCCAAGGATGCGGCCTTCAACAGCCCCTCCCTCTCTTTCCAGCGTCACAGCAACAACCCTCTCCCGCAGCAGGCGGTCCACAAGGGCCTCAAGGTCCGCCTCCCCCGATATGACGTCGAAGCTCCCGTCCTCCTTTCTTGCGGGTATGAGCTCCTTGATGAGCCTGGAGAACTCGAGTTCCCTGAAGACGCTTTCGAGCTTGTCGAAGTCCGGCCCTGAGTATTCGAGTGTTTCGAGCTCAACCTCGACGGGCACGTTGCAATCGAGTGTGGCGAGCCTTTTCGAGAGCATGGCCGCGTCTCTGTGAGCATCGAGAATCCTCCTGATCCTTTCCGGGCTGACCTTGTCTATGTTGTTGTAGATCTCTTCCAACGATCCGAAGCGACCTATGAGCTTTGCCGCTGTCTTGGGCCCGATACCCGGGACACCCGGGATATTGTCTGAAGCGTCACCGGCCAGGGCGATAAGGTCTACCATATGGCATGGTTCGACACCGAACCTTTTCTCTATTTCACGGCTGCCGTACTCCCTGTCCCTGGTATAGTCGAGCACCACCGTGTGGTCGCCGACGAGTTGAAGCATATCCTTGTCACCGGTCACTATGACGACCTTGATCACGGCTCCGGCATACTTCTTTGCAAGCGTTCCGATTATGTCGTCCGCCTCAAAGCCCGTCCTTTCAAGCGCGGGGATATTGAACGCGTCTACGACCATCTTTATGTACGGTATCTGGAGGCTCAGGTCGTCCGGCATCGCGGGTCTTTCGATCTTGTACTCTTCGAACAGTTCATGCCTGAAAGACGGCCCCTTAGTGTCGAAAGCTACCGCTATGTAGTCGGGGCTGTAGCCCTTGAGTATCTTTCTGAGGGTCTGGGTGAATCCATAGACTGCGTTTGTAGGGAACCCCTTGGAGGTGTTAAAGTGCGGGATCGCATGGTATGCCCTGTATATGCAGGAGGAGCCGTCTATTATGAAAAGTGTCTTTTGCAACATTGCGCTCTACTTTAACCTGGCTTAGAGGCGACTGCCCGTCAATACCGGCCGGTGTTCCATACCCGAGGCACCGACCGGGTTTGACTCTTCTTGACCGGCTGTGTATACTCTTTGCATGAGGTACGTCCTGCTACAGACGCTGCTGTTCCTTCTCTTCGCCGCAACCGCCGCTTGCGCCGACGACGTTTCTGACACAGTAGCGCTGGCCGAAAGGTTCTACATGCAAAGCGACCGGCTTCTCGAATCCCTGCCGGATGAAAGGTTAAGAAGGTTAATTAAACAAAGGGCCGTTGAGAAAAAAGAGGTCATAGCCCGGCTCAAGTCGCTGCGCTGGTCGGAAGAGCCCGGCAAAAGGAGGTTCAAGAGCCTGAAAAAAAACCTCGAACGCTACATGACGAAAGAGATCGAATCCGTCGTGTCTCTCTCGGAAAAACTGCCTCCCTCCTCCACGACGAGCCTTGAGGAGGTAAAAAAAGAGCTCTTCGCGCTTAAATTGGAGATCTTACAGGAACTCGAGGAATCTTTCAAGCGTGCTAAGATAAAAAGCGAAAGAGGCAGAAGAAGTGCCCCGCCACCGATTCCGTCCGTGGATGCCTCCCCGTTCGAAAAAGAACCCGGCGAGGTCTCCAAAGGTATCTGGGAAAGATAAGAGAAACGAGCAGCGCCTCTCCGGTCACTCCTCGACCTCAAAGGCGTTCTGTATGTGCTCTACCGCGTACCTGCCTTGCCCGAGCTCTATACCTACGACATCGAACCTCACCGGGCATTCCTGAAGCGACGGATCCACCACGGCCGCCTTCCTTAAAAAGTTCATTGAGGCCGTTATGATGCGCCTCTTCTTCCTTGCATCAAGTGAGTCCTTTGGTAGACCGAACCCCCTGCTGCGCCTCGTCTTAACCTCTATGAACACGAGCGTGTCACCGTCCCTCGCAACGACATCTATCTCTCCGTAGCGGCACCGGAAGTTCCTCTCCACGATCTTGTAGCCCTTCTTCTTGAGGAACTCCACGCACCACTGCTCGCCGATCCTCCCTGTATCGAGCCTGTCACCGGAACCGGTGTTTGTGCGTTTAAGGAAGCGCCATACCATAAGGTCCTTGCCCGGGCCACGGGCCCTTTTTGAACACTACCTCTTACCGTAACAAAAACTCCTCCTGTGCAGCGGGGACGGCCCTATCGATGACAGCACGGATATATGCTCACGCGTTCCGTAGCCCTTGTTCTTCATGAAGTTGTACTCAGGGTATATGTTGTGGCAGGTCTGCATTATCCTGTCCCTTGTGGTCTTGGCTATTATGGACGCCGCGGCTATGCTCACACTCAATGAATCACCGGAGACCACGGCCCTCTGCGGCATATCCAGGGTGTCTACTGTAAATGGCCCGTCGATCAGCAGAAGGTCCGGTGTTACCGGCTTTCTGTCGGCACAGACAAGACCACGCACAGCCTTTTCCATGGCCTTGAGCGTAGCCTTGTGGATGTTGAGCCTGTCTATCTCCACATTGCTGACGACACCTATGCCCACGGCGTACGCCCGCAGGTGTATCTCTCTGGCCAGGGCCTCTCTCTTTAAAGGGGTGAGTTTTTTGGAATCCTTTATGCCCAGGGTGGGTGGTGGCAGGGTCGTGAATATCACGGCAGCCGCTACAACCGGACCGGCGAGCGGACCGCGACCGGCCTCATCGATACCTGCAATATACCTGTATCCCTTGCGGTATGCCTCTGTTTCTAAAGAGTCCATGGGGCATAAACCGTTGTGTGAGGATATCTTGCCGAATCATGGTGCAGCGTTACCGCGTGCTATAATCTACAAGAAAGTTCTGAAATGTACGGCAAAGCGTCTGTCTGCATACAACACCGAGGCTCTCCCCGAAGCCTGCAAGGATATTCTGAAGCCGCCTGCAGGAAGCCTCATTCGGGGTCGCCTTCTCGATGTCGTTGCGTCTAACTGTTTGATCTTGTGAAAAAAGGAGCGGTTGGAGAAACCACAAACGCATCTCCGGCAAGACATCCATGTCACGGCTTCGGAGCAAGTATCTTCGGCCCCGCGGTGAGAGGGGCCCGGATCGGCTTACAATGACGACTCCTGAGGCTTCCAGGGGTTTTCCGGCCAAGCCGTGACAGCAGGGCTACCTCTTTTTTATCTTCTGCTTCGCGGCCTTGCCCTTGAGCCCCCTGAGGAAGTAGAGCCTCGCCCTTCTTGCCCTGCCCTCTGTCTTCACCTTGATCGATTCTATGTAGGGCGAGTGCAACGGGAATATCCTCTCAACACCAGTGCCGTAAGATACCTTTCGTACGGTGAAGGTCGCCCTTGTGCCCCCGCCTCTCCTCCGCAGGACCACCCCTTCAAAGGCCTGGATGCGCTCCTTGTCACCTTCCTTTATCCTGACGTTCACGACCACGGTATCTCCGGGACGGAACTCAGGGATGTCGGTCCTCAGATAATCCTTTTCGATATCCGCCATGACCCCCATGGTAACCTCCTCGTGAATACAGTTATTTGTGTAGGACAATATTGTACTTTACAGCATTTCATCAGATCCGGTCAACTCCTTTATAAGCTTTTTGTCCTCATCGGTCAGCTTCGCCCCCCTGATGAGTCCGGGTCTCCTCCGGAGCGTGCGCTTGATGCTCTCCGCTCTGCGCCACTTTTCTATCTCACCGTGGTTTCCCGAAAGAAGGACCGGAGGAACCCTCAGCCCCCTGAACACCTCCGGCCTTGTATACTGCGGATACTCCAGGAGCCCGTTGGCAAACGAATCTGACTTCGGGGATTCTTCGGCACCGAGCACCCCGGGTATGAGCCTTGACACCGCATCCATTATTACAAGGGCCGGTATCTCGCCGCCGGTAAGCACATAATCGCCGATGGATATCTCCATGTCGACAAAGGCCCTGACGCGTTCGTCAACGCCCTCGTACCTTCCACAGACTATGACGAGCCTTCTTCGGCGCGAGAGCTCCTCGGCCAGCTCGTGGCTGAACGGCACCCCCTGCGGGGTCACTAGGACTACCAACGCCTCGGTCCCCTGCCCCTTAACGGATTCTATGGCCCGTACGACAGGCTCTACCTTCATCACCATGCCGGCGCCCCCGCCGTAGGGAGCGTCGTCGGTGGTCCTGTGCCTGTCGGTTGTGTAATCCCTTATGTTGTGTATACTTACATCGATCAGGCCGGCCTCTGCGGCCCTGCGCAGGATACTCTGCTTAAGCGGCGAATCAAAGAAGCCGGGAAAGATGGTAAGCACATCGAACTTCATCTTGCCGTTGATCATTGTCGAGGATATTGTGTTTGAGGCTTCCGGAGGCGATACTGAAGCGATATAGAAGCCACCCGCGGCAATTCCGCGGACACGATGCTTGCGCGGGCGTATCTACACACAACAGGCTACGGAGAGCTTCGATCATTGAAGCCCACACTGCAGCAGGCCGCAGGAACTCTTCTCATGCAGGGGCGGCATCGGTCGCACCTCTTCCAACAATGCCGCAGCGGGCTGCATTGTTGGCCTGCCTGTGCGGGCGAACCGCACGCAGACAGGTGCTCGCGATGCATCTTCAAACCCAAGAAGGGTATGACATCTCCACCCCCCCGCCGTCTCCGAGAAGCGCTGCCGGCAAAGGAACGGCTTGGCACCCTCAAGCAGAGGTCTTTTTCTTCTTGGGACGGTCGGGAAGCAACCCCTCAAGGAGTCTGACCCTGAGCCTTTTATGCTCGACATCCACATCCAGCACTACATCGTCTATTGCCGGCAGGAGTACCTCCCCCAAAGGGCCCCTGACCTCATAGACGTCGTTGCTGCCTGTCCGGAAGACATTGACCAGCTCGCCCAGCAGCTTTCCATCCTCGGTAATGACATCCATACCCACGAGCTCGAACTCGTAATACTCCCCCTCGGGCAGCTCGGGAAGGTTGTGCCTGTCGACAAAGACCTCCTTACCTATGAGGGCCTCTGCGTCTTCCCTCCTTGTAAGCCCCTGAAGTTTCATGAGCACCGTTCCCTTGTGCCTCTTGATGCCCTTCAGGGTATAGGACGTGCCGTCTATGTAGAGGATCTTACACGCGGAGCTGAAGGTCTCGATGTAGTCAGCGATCTCTTCCCTCGGTATATAGGGAAACACCTTGATCTCGCCCTTTACACCGTGGACCCCTACGACCTTGCCTACTGCTACTGTGCCGCCCTTACTCAACTATTTCGAGAACGGAACGTTTATTGAGCTTGGTTGAAGCGGCGGTAAGGATGGTCCTTATTGCCTTTGCGGTTCTCCCCTGCTTGCCGATGACCTTGCCAAGGTCATCCTTTGCAACGGCAAGCTCTATGACCGAGGTCTTCTCGCCCTCGATCTCGGAAACCCTCACCTCTTCAGGATGGTCAACAAGTGCCTTTGCGATGTACTCGATCAACTCCTTCATTCGCCACCTCCCGCAACCTAAGCGTTCTCTTGGTTAAGCCGCCACTTCGCCTCCGGCAGTGATACCCGCCTTCTTCAGCAGCACCTTCACCGTTGCGGTGGTAGAGGCCCCCTTCCCGAGCCACTCCAGTATCCTGTCGTTATTGAGCTCCACCTTGGCAGGGTTCTTCATCGGGTCATAGGTTCCGACGACCTCGATGAACCTGCCGTCCCTGGGAGATCTGGAATCAGCCACCACAATGCGGTAGAAAGGTCTCTTCTTGCTTCCATGTCTGGCCAGCCTTATCTTAACAGCCATCTCTTTGTCACTCACCTCCTTAACCGGATACAACCGTACTTTATGATATAGAGAAGTTCTGAAAGATCGCCCTTTGATCTTTTACATGCGGGGCTTTCACGGTCACACTTGAAAAGAAGCCCTGTCTGTCTTTCCGGGAGCCCCTAAATCGGCAAAAGGTTCCTCAGGCTCTTCATGCCGCCCTTTTTAAACTTTTTCATCATCTGGCGCATCTGCTTGTACTGCTTCATGAGCCTGTTCACATCCTGTACAGTGGTGCCGCTTCCCTTGGCTATCCTAACCCTTCTGCTGGCGTTAAGGATGGCCGGATTCAGCCTCTCCTTCATGGTCATGGAGTTTATTATGGCCTCGATCTTGATGATGTTCTTCTCGTCGACCTTGATGTTCTTGGCCTTTTTCAGGGAGCTGAAGCCCGGTATCATGGAAAGTATGCTGTCGAGCGAACCCATGCGCTTTATCTGCTGCAACTGGTCCCTGAAGTCCTCGAGCGTAAAGGAATCCTTTTTTATCTTTCTTTCAAGCTCACGCGCCTTTTTTTCATCCATCGAGACCTGGGCCTTTTCAACCAGCGTGAGCACATCGCCCATGCCGAGTATCCTTCCGGCCATCCTGTCCGGATGAAAGACCTCGAGCCCGTCCACCTTCTCGCTTACACCTACGAACTTTATCGGCTTGCCGGTGGTCATGCGCATGCTGAGCGCCGCGCCACCCCTGGCGTCACTATCGAGCTTGGTCAGCACAACACCGCTCAGCCCGATGGCCTTGTCAAAGCCTTCTGCCGTGTTGACCGCGTCCTGACCGGTCATGGCATCGGCAACGAGCAGTATCTCCGCCGGCGAAAGAATCTCCTTCAGGTCCTTGAGCTCGTCCATCAACTCCGGATCTATGTGCAGTCTTCCTGCCGTATCTACGAGGAGCGTGTCATACCCCTTGAGCTTCGCCACCCTGAGCGCCTCGCTGCATATATCCCTCGCATCCGTCCTACCCCCCACATCGAAGCAGTCCACCTTTATCTGTTGCGCGAGCTTTACAAGCTGCAGCACGGCGGCGGGCCTTGCGAGGTCCGCGGGCACGATGAACGGATTTCTGCCCTTCGACTTGAGCAATCTTGCAAGCTTCGCCGTGGTCGTCGTCTTACCCGAGCCCTGAAGGCCTACAAGCATCACGACCGTAGGCCTGCCCCTGAAGGTAAGCTCCGCTGCGGCGTCCCCCAGCACGTGTGTAAGCTCGTCACGGACGAGCTTTACGAACTGCTGGCCCGGTGTGACGCTCAGGAGCACCTCCTTACCAAGGGCCTTCTCTTTTACGGCGTTGACAAAGTCCTTGACCACCGTAAAGTTGACATCGGCCTCCAGAAGGGCGAGCCTCACCTCCCTCAGCGCACTCTCGACATTCGACTCGGTGAGCCTTCCATGCCCCTTTATGTCCTTTATTATCTTTCTAAATCTGTCTGAAAGTCCGTCGAACATGACTTGAAACCACCTCGTAGTGCCCGACGAAGGCTTCCCTGCGGCGAGCCGTGGGCACATCCAAAAAGATATTTATAATATAAGACATCTGCACCTTGTGTCAAGCTAATTCGTAACCGGATTTCAAATATATTATCGACACTTCCGGAACCTGTGACGGACGGCGCACAGTAAGCTTCGGTGCGCTGCGGGGGATTGCATGAAGCAGGGAAAAAACGGCTGACGGCACTTTTCGTTTCTATTGCAGAAACCTCCGTACGGCCTCGAGCCCCTTCTCTAAAGCGCCTTCGCCGTGCGGCTCTATCGTGTAGACGGGGTCATTGGAGTACCTATCGAGGAGGGTGAAAAACATCTGAAAGTCTATCGAGCCCTCGCCCACGGGCAGGTGGTCGTCGCGCAAGCCGTTGTTGTCGTGGAGGTGCACCTCCTCTATCTTGGCGCCCAGCTCACAGAACCACTCCTCGAGCCCTACCCTCGAAAACAGGTTCAGGTGCCCGGCGTCCAGGCAGACGCCCAAGTTAGGGGAATCAAGGGACTGAACAAGCCTCTTTATGGGGCCGGGGTCCTCCTCGAAAACATTCTCAAGGGCGATGACCGTGCCAAGCCTCTCGGCTTCCCTTACGAACTCAGGCCATGTCCTCAGGCTCCGGTCAAGCCACAGATCAACGTCCCAGTCGAAGCTCCGGTCGTCGTATCCCGCATGCAGGACGACCGTTGCGGGCCTGAGGAGCGATACGACCTCGAAGGTCTGCCTGTAACGTTCCATGGTTATAAGCCTTATCTTTTCGTCCGGAGAGCCGGGGGAAAGCTCCATGAAGGGCCCGTGGAGGGTGACCGAAAGCCCCCTCTCCCTCAACCCCTCCCCGATCTCCTTGACCCTGGCGGATCTCATGCGGTCGAGGCTCCTGCCGTCTACGAAGACCTCGGGATTGATGCCCGCCTTGAGAACATCCTTGAACCTCCTGTCGAGCACCGGGTATGGTATGTGGACCTGGACCCTCTTTTCCATCCTCAACACCGTCCTGTAGCAAGGGCTTGGGGCTGCCTCACGTCACAAGCCTTACTACACCAAACATGTAACCAAAACTTAAATTTTAAGGGTAACAGAATTCATCGCGTGCTGTCAAGGAAAATCATTTCGGAAGGAGGTCTGCGGCAAAAACATCTTGACTTTTCTCATTGTACACAGTATACATTAACCATGGAAAAAATAAGGGTTTTGGATTATCCGGTCGAAAGGCCCCTCACCCTGCGGGAACGTATAGTCGAATTCATAAAGGATTCGATAATAAACGGAAGGCTTAAACCGGGCGAGAGGGTGCCGGAGCATGAGATAGCAGAAAGCTTCGGCATCAGCAGGACCCCTATACGGGAGGCGTTCAGGCAGCTTGAGAGCGAAGGGTTCATCACTGTTGTGCCGAGAAAGGGGGCCGTGGTAAGCCCCATAACCGCCAAGGATGTGCGTGAATTCTATGCTGTAAAGAGCCTTCTCGATGGGTACGCCGCAAGGCTGGCATGCAGAAAGTTCACGGAAAAGGAGATAAAAAGGCTTAAAAGCCTGAACCAGCAGATGCTGAGATGCGCCGAAAAGAACGATGTAAGCGGGTTTTACAGGCTCGACAACCAGTTCCACAACGTATTCCTCAGCACATGCGGCAACGACAAGCTCTGCCAGCTTGCGCACCAGATAGCGGAACAGTTCAAGCGTTTCAGGATTACGGCGCTCAGCATGCCTGGAAGGATGCGCACCTCTATCACCCAGCACAGGGAGATCATAGAGGCCTTTGCGCAGCGCAATGAAGACCTTGTCGAGAGGCTGGTAAGGGAGAATGCGGAGCTGAGTGCGGAAATCCTCGTAAATGAACTCTTGAGGGAAAAGGGAGAAGATGAAGCCGGTCAACACGCCTGAGGCCGCCGCACGGCTTGCAAGGACCATAGTCTCGGACATCGCGCTCTACAACAAGGAGAAGATACGGGAGGGCATAAAAAACGACAACATCTTCGAGCTCCTGGCCGAAGAAATACGTGACGGCGAAAAGCTCTACCTGAGCCGCGTTGCACCCGAGATACTGGAGAGTACGAACTTCTACAACAAGGCCATAGTCGACATACTCATAAAGAGAAGCGCTGACATAGAATCGGATATCTGGTGACGCCGTTGCCGCCGTGGTCAGCGGAGATCCGCAGCCTGCAGCCGGGACTTCGGGATGCAGGCAACCCTCGATCACAATCCGCCCGCTCTACATCATAAACCCGCCGCCCTGTTCCGAACATGGAAAAAACGCACACACTTGCAGTGTCTGAATCCGACTCTTCCAAAAGGCTCGACCTCTACCTGAGCGAGAGGCTGAAGGATCTGAGCCGCACCGCGGTACAGGAGTTGATCAGGAAGGGCCTTGTACTTGTCGACGGACGCAAGGCAAGACCGAGCCACAGGACAAGGACCGGCGAGAAGATAACCGTCACGGTGCCGGAAGCGCCTCCTTGCGAGGCGGAGCCGGAGCCTATTCCTCTGGAGATACTGTATGAAGACGACGACATCCTCGTCATAAACAAGCCCAGGGGGCTTACGGTGCATCCGGGCGCAGGCAGGAGGAGCGGCACCCTTGTAAACGCCTTATTGCACCACACAGGCGCACTGTCCGATGTCGGAGGTCCTTTGAGACCAGGTATCGTCCACAGGCTTGACAAGGACACCTCCGGTGTGCTCATCGTGGCAAAGAAAAACCAGAGCCACCTGAACCTCTCCAGGCAGTTCAAGGAACACTCCACCACGAGGCGTTACCATGCGCTTGTATGGGGCAAGGTGGAGGATGAAAGCGGCACGGTAGATATTCCGATCGGCAGAGACGTATCCGACAGAAAGAAGATATCACCCAGGACACGGAAGGCCAGGAGGGCCGTGACGCACTACAGGGTCCTTAGACGCTACCCGGGGCTCACACTGCTCGAAGTAACTCCGGAGACCGGCCGTACGCACCAGATCAGGGTACACCTCGCGGCCATCAAGCACCCGGTGGTAGGGGACCCGGTGTACGGAAAAAGGGTGCCGCCGCCTGTCCTTCCCCAGCCGGTACGGGTCGCGATAAAAGGGCTCAAGGGACAACTCCTGCACGCCTATGTCCTGGGCATCCGCCATCCCGTAACCGGCAAGTACATGGAGTTCTCCTCAGGTTACCCGGCGGACATGGAAGGGATATTGAGGCTGCTCGAGGCCTCTTCGGTACGCACATGATCATGGAAAAAGACGGCATAGTGTATGCCACCGCTCCGGCGATGCTCATACGGACGCCGCACGCCTTTGTCGGAAGGTCGGGCGGTGTAAGCCCGCACCCTTTCTGTTCGCTGAACGCGGCACAGACGGTCGGGGATGCGGTCGAAAACGTCGAAAAGAACATGGGGCTCATAGCCGATTCGTTCGGCTTCGACAAAAAGAGCCTCGTAACGGTGAGACAGGTCCACTCGGACAAGGTATTGGTCCTCGAGGAGATGGGGGCCTCGGGGCATGCCGGCGTAGAGGCGGATGCGATCGTGACGGCCAGGAAGGGGACCCCCATAGGGGTACTCACCGCGGACTGCCTGCCGATCATCCTCGTCGACCACGCAAGGGGTGTAATAGGTATCGTGCATGCCGGCTGGAGGGGGACCCTGAAGGGTGTGACTCTGAAGGCCGTAGAGGCCATGAGGACAAGCTTCGGAACGGATCCGGCCGATCTTGTGGCGGCCATTGGGCCGGCCATCGGCCCGTGCTGCTACACAGTGAACGATGACGTTGCAGAGGGGTTCAAAGGGGCCTTCGGCAACCCAGGCGGCTTCATTGAAGGAGGCGGCCCGTACAGGATAAACCTGAGGGAGGCCAACCGCTATCAGCTCGTAATGACTGGTGTCGGTGTGGAGAAGATAGCCGTGGAGAGGAACTGCACCTCGTGCCGTAACGATCTATTTTTTTCGTACCGCAAGGACGGCGGCACCACCGGCAGGCAACTCAGCTTTGTAATGCAATAACGGAAAAGACGGATGATAGTAGGGCTTACAGGAGGAGTCGCATCGGGTAAGAACCTTGTCGCAGAGGAGCTCGAGCGGCTCGGCGCAGTCGTGATCGATGCGGACCTTGTTGCAAGAGAGATCACCAAGCCCGGCACGCCGGCCTACCGGGAGATCGTACGCCGCTTCGGAGAAAAGATCCTCATGCCGGACGGCTCCATCAACCGAAAGGCCCTTGGAGAGATCGTCTTCTCGGATCCGAACGAACTTAAGGCGCTCAACGGGATAACCCACCCCCCGATCATCAGGGAGATAGAGAGGCGTATAGAGGAACTGAGGCGCAAAGACCCGGGTGCCGTGGTCGTACTCAACGCACCGCTTCTAATTGAGGTGGGGCTCTACAGGAAGATGGACAAGGTCGTCGTCGTTTATGCGGACGAGAAAAGGCAGATAGAAAGGATGATGAAGAGGGACGAGATCACGCGCAAGGAGGCCGTAAAGCGCGTAAGGGCCCAGATGCCGTTAAAGAAAAAACTCGATTTTGCCGATTATGTCATAGACAACAACGGCAGCAAGGAGCGGACCAGGGAGCAGACCCGCAAGCTTTACTCCATGCTAAGCGATTGAAGCAAGGCTCGTTGTGTGCTTTGAAGAGCCGTCCGGTCTCCAAAGGCTGTTCGGTCCCAGACGCTGGACTCCATAATAAAGCCTGCAAGAACGCAAAGAGGTAACGTCAAATATTTTGTGTCATAAGGAAAGGGGCAGCGGTTCGTTGTTTTTTGTTTTCATAGGTAAAGACTGCGTATAGTATTCTTTCGATGCTCGTTCTGTCGCTGAAGACCCCCATGGGTCTTGTCCTCCTACGTACCTCCCGA
>WGEY01000023.1 GCA_015492495.1 Deltaproteobacteria bacterium
CAGGCTCTTTGTCATCCGTGGCCGTCCCTGCCTTCATGGATAGATCAAGGAGAGCCGACCTCACGTTAAAGCCGGGGCTTATGTACATGCGACACAGGAGGGTACCCGAGCCCTCCCCCCCTATGCACACGGTCTCCGAGCCGTCCATCCGGCTTATGCGTTCCTTTACGCCTTCGGGAAGTGCGGATTCACGGGTAAGTATAAGCTGCGAGTCCAGGACGGCCCCGGCCGCCCCGGCCGCATATGCGGCAGCAGCCGTATGTAGCCCTATCCCTCCCTGAACCCATACGGGCAGAGTAGTCTTCGGGAGTATCTGCTGAAGGAGGACAAATGAGGTCTTTTCACCGACCATGCCGGCGGCCTCGTTGCCCTTGACGAGGAGCCCGTCGGCGCCGAGGTGCTCGGCCTTCATCGCCTCTTCGACCGAGGTGACCTCGATCCAGACCAGACGGCCGGCACGGTGCAATGACTTTACATGCTCAAAGAGGCTTCCTGTGTAGGCCTGCGTGAACACAACGAAACCGACACCATCGGGAAGCCTGGGAAGCAATTCGGCTATAAAGGAATCCGCAAGGCTGTAGAGCCTTACGCCGCATACACCTCCGGCATGGCGGACCATCTCTTCTACAGCCTTAACAGCCCGGTTGGTATCGCCGATGTACTCAAGATCCAGCAGTCCCATTCCACCGGCCCTGGCCGCCCCGATTGCTATTGCCGGATCGACGAGCCCGGGCGGTGCGAGCCCTATAAGATCAAACCGGCGCATCGCATTTGATGCGCCGGAACTTTGGGGAAACACATTCCCAGTTGCAGCTTCTCTCATTAACAGCCCTACCTTAAATACATCTCTGGGTTGTCCTTGACCATACAGCTACGCCTCCACTCCGCGTGAAAAACCTGCAAGCAGCCTTTGCCATGAGGATGCAATGCCGAACGGTGAAGAAGATTGCCATGCGCCTATATGCGCCCTTCCTCGCGGTGCCTTTTACTATAGCCATAAGCCCCGATGAATATAAGCCCTCCGCCTAAAAGCAGCAACGTGCCGGGCTCGGGTACAGGGGCCACGCCGCCGATCACCTCAAAGGCTACTGCTCCGCCGCTTGCTCCCTCAAAACCTATCATGTAGACCGTTGGGGAGCTCAAGCTGGGAAATGTCGCCGCGGCATCAAAGGCCGGTGTGTTCAGTGACGCCACCGTATAGAAGGTGGTGGAAAGCGTGGAAAAGAAAAAACCAATGCTGTCGCCTGGATTGGGGACAAACGTATCCTGCAATTCCCCATCGTCAGAGTCCCAGACAACCCCGCTGCCGAAGTTGATAATGGCGCTCTGCGGGTCCCAGCCCGTGGTTTCATCCTCGGGACCGAATATGGTGACCAGTTCACCCGGGGCCGTACCGAAAAAGAAGCCGAATCTGCTGCCAGTAATCAGGCCTCCAGCGTCCCACACCTCGATGCCCAACACAAGATTATTCGGAATAAACAGCTCCGTTCCGTCGTCGTCCGCCCAGACCGAAGGGTCGGGGTTAGTTATGGTGGCAGAACCATTCCCGGCGAGAACGAAAACCGCTGCCATAACCATAAACATTGCCAAGATCAGTCTCTTCATTCCACACCTCCTTTGCGGCCCATGATAAAAGCCGTTATCAGGGTTAAAACACCTATATCACCATCGCCTAACCACAGAAAGCTTGCAAATGCCGTGCCAAGGATGGCGACGAAACGAGCCGCACCATAACCAGTTGATTCTCAAACGTTTTCCTCTACAGTTCTGCGGCACTTCGTGTGTGTCTATATGAAGAGACTGAAAGTGTAAATTTTTTTTACACTTCGGACCTCCAACTACTGAAGGAATCAAGCTGGCTACGCTTCATCAAAAGTCCTCCTCGCAATAAGGTTTTGTCATATTATTATCCCGCCTGCAACAGGCTCTCCGAGGTGCTCCAGCACGAACCTGCCCATCTCCGGTATCTCCGTGAACCTGTCGACCACCACCTCTTTTTCCAGCCTTATCTCCACCTCGGCGACCTCGGCAGGTAGGATCTCCTCTGCATCCTTCTCTATCACCTCGATCGAAGCCGGATCGAACCTCTTGAGTATCCTCTCTATCCTGGCACGGGCCTCCTGGGTCGTCCCCTTCCATACAAGCTCCATCTCCGGGTGCCATGCCCTCCCGGCCATCCAGAAGACATTGGCCCGGATCGAGCCCGATCTGGTGGGAGTGGCCCCGTCGGTAAGGACCTGCCCCCTCCTGAGTGCACCATCTTCAATACATACGCCTATACACTCCCCTGTTGCAGCCTCCTCGATATCATCGGCCATGAATTTTCTTATTTCCCTTATCCTCGCAGTCCGTCCCTCCGGGAACACACAGACCTCCGCTCCCCTGTGCATGGAGCCGGACTCCACCCTGCCCACTATCACGGAAGTACCGTCCATGTCATAGATATCCTGTACCGGAAACCTGAGGGCCTTATCCTCCATGCCCAACGACGAAAAGCTGTCGAGGGCCTCCAGGACGGTGGGACCCTTGAACCATCCGAGGTTGGGTGAACGGTCGGCAACGTTGTCACCCTTGATGGCAGAAACAGGTATTATGTAAGACGGATTTACTCCTACTCCGCTCAGGGCAGACTCAATATCCCCCTTTACGGAGTCGAAGGCCTCTTCACTGTAGTTCACCACATCCATCTTGTTCACCAGAACGGCCACCTGGTCGATGCCGAGGAGGCCGAGTATGCAGCAATGGCGGCGGGTCTGCTCGCGCACACCCTGGGTTATATCCACGAGCAGGAGGGCGGCTTCGGCCTGGGACGAGCCGGTTATCATGTTCTTCAAAAACTCCTTGTGCCCCGGTGCGTCTATGATGACGTACCTCCTTTTGGCGGTCTGAAAGAAGGTGTGCGCAACATCTATGGTGATACCCCTTTTCCGCTCCTCCTCGAGGTGGTCCATCACGTAGGCGAACTCGACACTTCCACCCTCTCCACCGGAGGCCGCCTTTATCTCTTCGTACTTCTCAGGGGCCAGGGAGCCGGTGTCGTAAAGGAGCCTTCCAACAAGCGTACTCTTTCCGTGGTCCACATGGCCCACGATGACGATATGCAATGATCTCTCTTCCATAATGGCTTCCCCCTCTTACATGTAGCCGAGTGAACGGAGCTTCTGCATGGTATAGGCGTCTTCCTTGTCTTGCGCCCTGCCCGCACGCTCGGAGGTCTTGGTGGTCGTAAGCTCCTCGATGATCTCATCCACCGTCCGGGCCCGGGACTCAATCGGGCTGCAGCACGGCTGGCAGCCGATGCTCCTGTACCTCTTGCCTTCCTTACTGGAATACAGCTCTATAATGGGGATCTCTTCCCGTTTAACGTAATTCCACACGTCGAGCTCCGTCATATGCAGTATGGGATGTATGCGGTAGTGATCCTCTTCATGCGTCGTTGACTTGTAGTTGTCCCACAACTCGGCGGGTTGATCCTCGTAGTTCCACTTGAAGTCCCCGTCCCTCGGGGAAAAGACCCTCTCCTTGGCCCGTATGCCGTGCTCGTCCCTGCGTATCCCCAGAAGAATCGCCTTGAAGCCGTGTCTGGCGATGGCCGCCTTCAAGGCATTGGTCTTGAGCTCGGTACAGCACTCGAGCTTGGAACCCTTGTCCGGCCCCATACCGCTTCTGATCTTCTCCTCGTTACGTGCGACTATGAGGTCAAGCCCCCACTCCTTTGCGTACCTGTCCCGGTAGCGGTATATCTCTGGGAACTTGTAACCGGTGTCGATGTGCAGGACCGGAAAGGGTATCTTGCCGAAAAAGGCCTTCCTGCAGTGCCAGAGCAATGTAGTGGAGTCCTTGCCTATCGACCATAGCACCGCTATGTTGCGGAATCTGTAATAGGCCTCCCGTATGATGAATATGCTCTTGTTTTCCAGTGCGGTCAGGTGATCCATAAGCTCTCCTTGTTTTATCCGGCGGTTGTTGGCGGTTAAGTGGTCAGGTGATCCAGTATCAATCCAGCAAGGTCCTCTATGTGAAGCCCGTCCCCTGCCTCTAAACCTTTGGACATGATACAGTGGGCATCGTTCTGTGTATGCATGCCCTTGAAGACCCCCTTGCTGAATACCCTATCCTGCTGCAGGCCGGCCTTCAGGTCAAAGCCTTCGTGTGCGAGCGCAACGAGGTCCGGTCCGTCTCCGGCGTGCGGGCCGCTGTACAGCTCGCTACCCTCATAGAGGGCCCTTATCACGGGTGTGCCGTCCGGCGCGTTGATGGACAGGAGCTTCTCCTTGAGCTCTTCTACAACGGCTGTCCGGTCGGCCTCACTGACGGAACCGCGCGGGTACCTGCATTCGAGGTTGATGTAAATCCTCGAAGGGTCCATTGCAAAGGCCCTTGTTCCAGTATCTATCATGTCGAAGTAGCGGCGTGTTACGTCCTTTTTAAGAAAACCTTCTTTCGAAAGATAGGCGTTTACATTGACCGTCTGTTCAACCACCGAAAAACCATGGTCGGACATCGTCAGAAAGAGCCCCTCCCCGCGGGTCAGCTCCATGAAACGATTGAAAAGTTTGCCGATGATCTCGTCGATCTTCCTGTAGAAGGAGATGAATGTACCGTGCAATGGATGGGCAGCATCACGCGCACCGTCGAAGAAGAAGTGATGCAGCCGGTCGGTCTCGGTGATCACACCGATAAATAGGTCCCACTCCTCGTTCTCGAAGAAGTGCTCGAAGGCCTTCCGGCGCTTTTCCAGCGCCATAAAGAGCTCTTCGATGAATCCATCACGGTCTTCGACGGCCCTGGCCGAATCCACATCCGGAACATAACCTATGGACATGAGGTAGTCGTAACACGAATCCGGATATGTACCCTTCCTGAGATCAGGGCATACAAACCCAGCGGTAAGGACGCCGTTTATGGCTGTTGCAGGGTATGTCTGGGGGATATTTAGCACCACGGACCTCATGGGACTGTCAACGGCTGCCCCAAACCTATCGCACAGCGTGGAACGCTTGCCGCAAGAGGTCCGGCCTATGATCTCCCAGAGTGTGGGTGCCATGATGTCGGCGGAGTTGGGGAAACGCATCTCATAGCTTCCCGGCTCGAGCTCCATGAACCCGTATATACCGTGCTCACCTGGGTTGACCCCTGTCATGAACGACGTCCATGAGGTGGAAGAGACATCCGGGATCGAAGCATCCATCCTGCGGAGTGCGAATCCACAGTCCAGTATCCTTTTTGTCTCCGGAAGATACCCCCTATCCACGTAGTCCCGCAATAGGGTATGCGGCACCCCGTCAAGCCCTATGACAAGGGCCCTGGCGTGCCTTCCGTTAAAAGCTCTTCGAGGCATCTGGTGTTATATAGTTGTTGCTGGAAACGATTGCCGCCGGCCAGGTGTGAACTGCCGACCAATGAAATGCTCCGCACGCCGGACAGCACCCTGCGGAGCCGTCCGGTATCTCTGTATCGCGTGATTGCAGGGACTGGCTTTGTGTCCCGTTCAAAGCGGGAAGCCATCCCTTTTATGGTACGCCCGAGGGATGCGGAACAACCGAAGCCACTCCCTCGGCTTATTGGGTGGAAGGAGGTTACGCAAACCTCTCGGCTACAGACAAATTATAACCTACAGAAAAAAAATGTCAATATCCTTTTTACTTAGAGCCCCAAACCCGGCCTGTGTCGTAGTTTTTTCGTACTTTGAGACCGTCATGCCACGACACGGCCGCAAAGGGCTAAAGTTTTGACTACTTGATGCCGAAGAACAATATGGGGATAGTTGGCCGTGTCCAATGACTACAGCAATCCATAAACGGACCTAAGGAATGAAAGAAGCAGAGGAAGGATCGTTAGGAAAGAATAAAAGACAACAACGGCCCTAATAATCCCAATTGAGACAACGAAGCTAATGAGGCCGACTCTTAAAGGCGCTTGTCCACCTCAAGCGGTAAAAGGAAAACAGGCTATACAGTGCGGATAGAATGGAGCGACGACTTATCCACAGGCGTTGATATCATAGACTCTCAGCACAAGGAGCTTATAAAGAGGATAAACATGCTTGTGGAGGCCATGGACAAGGGGCGTGGCAGAGAAGAGGTCTCAAGGATGGTCGGTTTTCTCGGCAGCTACATAACAAAACACTTCAACATGGAAGAGAGGTTGATGAGAAGATACGGTTATCCCGAAAGAAACGCGCATGTGGATGCACACAACGAGTTCATAGACGACTACAAGGCCTTCAAGGATCGGATCGAGGGTAAAGGCGCCTCCTCGGCGCTTGCGACGAGCACGCACAGGTGGCTCCGGTCCTGGCTCATTGATCATATATCCATGACCGACAGGCTCTTCGGGGGCTTTCTGAACGTCAAGGCAGCGGGTTGATCCCCGGCCTTATCACCGTTTATTGATGGGAGGCTTTGGGAGCAGGGCTGAATCTCATCCATAGAGACATCACCTCACCCTGATTCCCATCCTCCCTTCCCTCCGGGGTTGTTGCCTCCCGTATCAACCTGCGGAAAACTACCGATACCGGCGCGTACTGAACTCTTTTATATACCGGCGGCACAGAGGACCGGGAAAAACAACAAAGGAGGTAGAACCATGCGGTTGGAATGGAATGAAACACTGTCTGTGGGCAACACCATGATCGACAACCAGCACAAGGAGCTCATAAACAGGATAAACGCGCTCGTGGAGGCCATGAGCAAGGGCAAGGGCAAGGAGGAGGTCTCAAAGGTGGTGGATTTCCTCGGCAGCTACATAATAAAGCACTTCACCTCCGAGGAGGCGCTCATGCAGAGGTTCAACTATCCCGAAGTCGCGGCGCACAAAAGAGAGCATACCGCCTTTGTCGAAGACTTCAAGAAGTTCAAGGCCGAGTTTCAGAAGACGGGCACATCCTCGATGCTCGCGATAAGGGCGCAGAAGTGGCTCAGCACATGGCTCTTCAACCACATATCCAAGGTGGACAGGATGCTCGCTTCGTTCCTTAAAAAGAGCGCCTGAGGGAGGTAAACGTATTATTAGGGATCATGCGGGAAGTAGTGCTCAGACAACAAGGGCGACCACCATATCCATAACGTTCGTACCCGTGGGACCCGTCCTCAGAAGGTCTCCAAGGTGGTCAAAGAATGTATAGGAGTCGTTCCGCTCAAGATGGTTCATCGGATCGAGCCCCATCGAGAGCGCCCTGTCGACCGTAGAGGCGTCTGCTATCGCACCGGCGGCATCGGTCGGTCCGTCTATGCCGTCCGTGCCTGCGGCGAGGAGTGTAACACCGCTTTGGCCGGCGATCTCGACGGCCGCCGCAAGCGCGAACTCCTGATTTCTGCCGCCCCTCCCCCTGCCTACGACCCTGACCGTGGTTTCACCTCCTGCGATTATGCACGCCGGTGGACCAAGGGGGTTACCGCTCTTTTTTACCTCCTTGACTATCGACGAAAAGAATGCTGCGGCCCTGCGAGCCGGGCCGCTCATGGTTGAGGTTAGCACGACGGTCCTGTATCCCAGGGAACGCGCCTTGACCTTAGCGGCCTTCAGGGCGTCGAGGTTCGTGGCCACGAGCACGTTGTTGACATTGCGCAGGCACGGATCCCCTGGCTTCGGTGTCTCTTCGCACGCTCCGGCCTCCCTGAACCTCTCCACCACAGCCCTTGGGGCCCGCTCAAGCAGACCGTACCTCTTCAAGATCCCAAGGCAATCCTCGAAGACCGTAGGGTCCGGCGAGGTAGGACCCGATGCTATTGTCCCAGGATCATCCCCCACAACGTCCGATATGATCAACGAAAGTAGGTCCGCCGGATACACCCGGCGCGCAAGCCATCCACCCTTTATCCTTGAAAGATGCTTTCGTACCGCGTTTATCTCGTGTATGTCCGCTCCGCTTTTCAGGAGCAGGGCCGTTATCCTCTTAAGGTCTCCGAGCCTTATGCCCTTTGCCGGTGCGGCGAGCAGCGCCGAGGCACCTCCCGAGATGAGCGAGATGACAAGGTCCCTTCTGCCGGCACGGTCCGCAACCCTCATAACCTCTCTTGCACCCCTCACCCCATTTCCGTCTGGTACCGGGTGGCCCGCCTCCAGGACCTTTATCTTAGAAAGCCTCGCGGAGTGTCCGTATGCGGTGACAACCACCCCATCGGTGATCCTCGCCCCGAGGACCGACTCCACGGCCTCGGCCATGGCGCACACGGCCTTGCCGCCTCCAACTACGAAGATCCTTTCGTAACGGTTCAGGTTATAACGTTTTTTTCCGGCCCTCAGTATGCCGCTCGGGAGGACCTTGAGGTGAGAAAGTACTGACTCGTAGGGAGAGACCGCACGAACTGCGTGAAGGAATATGCTTCTTGCGTCATCCCTTGGGCTTCTGTTCCTACCTGCTCTCGTAACCATTTGTAATCGGCATGCGCCTGTCCTTGCCAAAGGCCCTCGGCGTTATCTTGATGCCCGGAGGTGCCTGGCGCCTTTTGTACTCGCTCCGGTCGACCATGGTAATCACCCTTTTTACAAGCCTCTTGGGGTATCCCATGGCCACTATCTCGTCCAGTGATCTGTCTTCCTCCACGTATGCCTTCAGTATCGGGTCAAGCACCTCGTAGGGAGGCAACGTGTCCTGATCGGTCTGGTCCGGCCTGAGCTCGGCGCTCGGCGGCTTGACCAGGACCCTTTCCGGGATGAGCGGTCTTCCGGCGCGTGCATTGACATACGACGAAAGCTCGTAGACCATCATCTTCGGGACATCCTTTATAACGGCGAAGCCTCCGGCCATGTCGCCGTAGAGCGTCGCATAGCCCACGCTCATCTCGCTCTTGTTGCCGGTGGTCAACACAAGGTGGCCGAACTTGTTGCTTATCGCCATGAGGATATTTCCGCGTATCCTCGCCTGGATGTTCTCCTCGGTGACGTCGGACGGAAGGTCCCTGAAGACGGCCTTAAGGCCGTTGAGATAACTATCGAACACCGAATCTATGGGTATGGTCAAGAACTCTATACCGAGGCTCCGCGCAAGCTCCTCGGCATCCTCCCTGGACTCCCGGGATGAATGCACAGACGGCATGAAAACACCCGTTATGTTTTTAGGACCGAGCGCCTCTGTGGCCACGGCCGCCACGAGAGAGGAGTCCACACCGCCGGAAAGGCCTATCACACAGTGCTTGAAGCCGTTTTTCCTCACGTAGTCCCTTGTGCCCAGGACAAGGGCGCTCCACACCTCCTCGAGCCGGTCCATGGTCTTGACCGACGGCCTCCTCGCGATGGGCCTTTTTTTCTTCCCCCTCACCGGGTGCAGCGTGACCTCCCTCACCCCACCGTACTCGGCTTCGAGTATCTCCTTTCTCCTGCGCGTATCGTGAAGCCTTGTCCTGGCGACCCCTTCAAGGTCGAGGTCCACTGTAACCAAATCCTCTGAAAAGGCCTTTGCGCGTACGACCACCCTGCCCTCCTGATCTACAACCATCCCGTTGCCGTCAAAGACGAGCTCGTCCTGGCCGCCTACGGCGTTGTTGTATGCTATGATGACGTCGTTGTCCATGGCCCTTGTAACGAGCATCTCCTCGCGCAGACGTACCTTGCCGAAGTAGTAGGGAGAGGCGTTCAGATTCACTATAACCTCTGCCCCGGCGAGTGCCTGGACCCTCGCCGGCCCTTCTGGGTACCAGATATCCTCGCATATTCCAACCCCTACCGTCACATCACCAAGAGTGAAGTTCAAGGGTGTTCGGCCTGCCTGAAAGTACCTTTCTTCGTCAAAGACCCCGTAATTGGGAAGGAACATCTTGTGGTACACCGCCGCCACGCTCCCACGGTGAACAACGGCGGCGGCATTGTATATCTCCTCCTGCCTGTCCACAAAACCTATCACAGCAGTTATCCCCTGTATCCTGCGGCTGAGTTTCAGGAGACAGTCGATATTATCCTTTATAAAACGCGGCTTTAGGAGTAGATCTTCCGGCGGGTAACCGGTAAGCGCGAGCTCAGGGAACACCACCAGATCACAGCCCTGCCTCTCGGCCCTCTCGGTAAACCTCAGTATCTTCTCCGCATTTCTTTGAAGGGCCCCCACCGTAGGATTTATCTGTGCCATGGCCAGTCTTATCGTACGCATGCGAAAAAAGATAACAGAAGGAAGGTACACTGTAAAGAAATAAAATTTTGTATTGACTGCCCGGATCAAATTGTTATAATTATGCGTAGCCATGGTAGGAAAGGCAGATTTTCACACCTCGGAAGGGAGAAGGGGCGCCCCGCAAGGACAACGCTGACCCGCACGTCAAGAGACATCCTGGATACACAACACCTCAGACAGCACCTGCTAACAGGGCATCCCTCAGCCAAAAACACTTGCCAGAAACCTCCGGACATCTGTCCGAAAAGACGAGCAACTGATTTTGTCTTTGCTCCAAGAGCGGAAATCTGCTATGCTTGCCGGGCCACATTGTGCTTCAACCTTAAACCGTACATCCTAATGGCCTGCTTAAATCCTTAAAAGGGGCTTTACGATGCCGGAAGAAAAATACATCCTCGTCGTGGACGACGAACCAATTCTGCTCGAGTTCCTGGATCTCTACCTATCTGAGGAAGGCTACAAGGTGGAAAGGGCAAGCAACGGTCTCGAGGCCATAACAATGATCGAGACCAGGCATTATCATGCGATCGTGACCGACGTAAAGATGCCTGTAATGGACGGCATAAGCTTCTACAAGAGGCTCGTAGACAACTCGCCGCACCTTGCCAAGAGGGTGATATTCATAAGCGGTTATCTGAGCGGAGACCACGAATCATTCGTAAGGAGCACCGGGTGCGCGCTGCTCTTCAAGCCTTTTCAGATACGCGAACTTTCCAGGACGATTGCGAGCCTGCCTATCGAAGCCCCCAAGACACACACCGGGGAGCAGGTTGCCTCAATCTGATCCGTTCTCCTCGCCAAAACACATCAAAAAGACAAGATATGCGGTCCGACGATACCGCTACCGTCTAGGAAGGGCTGTAACAACTTCATTGTCCATGTCAAGGGAGGCGGAAAAAAGCCTCCTTCGGAGTTCATCGCGGCTGGCTGTGGCACAGACAGGTAGAGCAGCGTCGACCGAGACTACAACCCCTTGAGCGACTTGTCGACGGCTTCAAGCGTCCTTTTGATGTCGGCGCCTGTATGCGCCAGGCTTACGAAGGCCGCTTCAAACTGTGACGGCGGCAGGCTGACACCGTGCCTCAGCATCCTCCTGAAGTAGGTCGAAAACCTCTTGAGGTCGCAATCCTTGGCGTCTTGATAGTTCTTAACGGGCCTGTCCGAGAAAAACAGCGTGAACATGCTGCCGGCATTCGCCACCTGACAGGCGACACCCCTTGCTTTGGCTATATCCACAATGCCTTTGCAGAGCCTTTCGGTCGTAGCGGCGAGCTTATCGTAAACACCCTTTCCCTTGAGAAGCTTGAGGGTTTCGATGCCGGCGGTCATTGCAAGTGGATTCCCCGATAGTGTCCCTGCCTGATAGACCGGCCCGGACGGGGCGAGCATCTCCATTATATCCCTCCTGCCGCCGAAGGCGCCGACCGGGAGACCTCCGCCGATCACCTTTCCAAGGCACGTAAGGTCCGGCTCTATGTTGTACAGGTGCTGGGCCCCGCCGTAACAGAGCCTGAATCCGCTCATGACCTCGTCCATTATCAGAAGTGCCCCGTACCGGCTTGCAAGCACCCTCAACCCCTCGAGAAACCCGGTCTTGGGCGGCACCACCCCCATATTGCCCGGCACACCTTCGACTATGACGCAGGCCACACCTTCGGGGTCCCCTTCGAATATCTCCCTTACCGAAGAGAGATCATTGTAGACCGCTGTTGACGTATGCTTTGCGGTGTCTTCAGGCACACCGGGGCTGTCCGGCACCCCCAAGGTAGCCGCACCGCTTCCGGCCTTTACAAGGAGGCTGTCCGCATGGCCGTGGTAACACCCCTCGAACTTTATTATCCTGTTCCTTCCTGTATAGGCCCTGGCAAGCCTTATGGCGCTCATGGTGGCCTCTGTGCCAGAGTTGACAAACCGGACCATCTCCATCGAAGGGAAGGCCTCGCGTACCAGGGCCGCAAGCTCCACCTCGAGCCCGGTTGGAGCGCCATAGCTCGTGCCCCTGTCAACGGCCCTCTTGAGCGCCGCTGTGACCCTCGGTTCAGCGTGCCCGAGTATCATGGGTCCCCACGAGCCTATGTAATCTATGTAAGAGTTGCCGTCTATGTCGTATATCTTGGAGCCCTTGGCCCTTTTTACAAAAAAGGGCTTGCAGCCTACGGCCTTGAACGCCCTCACAGGACTGTTCACCCCGCCGGGGATGAGCCTTGCCGCCTTTTTGAGCATCTGAGCTGATCTGGTCATCGCCATGTGAGCCAACCCTTCTTTCAAGACGGGCTTTTTACGCCAAGCCCCTTTGGCGAGATGCAGGGACCACGACCGCTGTCCGTGCAACTAAAGATATTTGAACACGATTCTAAAGACTTTAGGACGCATCGCTGGCGCCAACACCGCGGAATCCTGCATAATACTACCCCATCCGCTCAGGCACTGTCAATGCCTAATCGCTCCGAACCTGTCCGTACCTGCGACCGACCTACCCCTTGACGCGACACACTATATTCTCACAAAACGCTGCTCCAATCTTGACACAGCTTTTCCAGGCGGCGTAAAACACATATTTTTCAGCACATGTTAAAGGCACCCTGAACCACGACGATATTATTTTTGGGAGCCACGGGCTAAAGGTAACCCTTCTTTCGGATGATACATTAATCAGGACTAAAACACCCCAATACGTCTTTGCGTAAAAACATCCGGGCCTATTTAAACCTGCAACGTATAAAAAGCAGCCTCTACTCGGCAACTCTTCGCTGCCACCTGTCTGTGTATAAAGCTCCCGCACGAGGACAGGTGGGGTGAATTGACCGCATATTCCCATGGAAACTGGAACGGATGGCGAAGAGTATCTGTTGGCGCTCCCTTACCGGACGCCTTCCGTTAATTGGCTTGAAGGATATGATCGGCGAATCCGAACAAAACATATACAGGAGGGAGTATATGAGAAGGATGGCGAAAAAGATGTACCTTGCTGCACTCCTGGCCATCGTTTCAATGGTCATGGCCGCTGGACCGTTGCTTGCGGCAAAGCCGCTGCATCCCGAGTCGCTCGAGGGCGGAACCGTTGTGGACGACCGCCTGGGTAAAGGACAACTATCAGAAGATGAAGGTCTTTGACGCAAGAAAGAAAGCGGAGTACGTCGAGGGGCACATCCCCGGGGCGGTCTCCGCGCCTTACAAGGGAAAGAGCAAGAAGGCCAAGGACTTCGACGCATCGAAGGACGGGCTTGACCAGAAGAAGTTCCCGGTTGTATACTGCAACGGACCCAGGTGCTGGAAGTCCTACAAGGCGGCTGTAGTACTCGTACGTGAAGGGTACACCAATGTTCAGCTGTACCGTAACAGCGGTTCCCCCGGCTGAAAGCCGCACGGTTATTCCGTAGAATAACGATATCAGTGGGCAAGGTTGAGATTTCTGGACAGTGTAAAAATCTCGCATAAGGTGCTCTTGGTTGTGGTCTCCACCCTTGTTGCCTGCATAGCCTTCAGTGCGGCTACAGTGCATCTGGCAAGGGCCAGACAAGGAACATCGAGGAAATATACAAGCAGAAGGTCGTACCCCTGGACAACCTGAGGAAGGTACAGCCGATATTCAGGGAACTCGAGTACCGCATGGCCGGCGTGGTGGCCTCCGTTTTTTATATCAACCGAAACGCTTCTTCCAGCAGACACCGGGGGGCTGACCTCGACACCAGCCGTCCATCGAACGCACAAAAAGACGCCCTCTTCGGCTGCCACAGAAACTTAATTTCACCGTAACACCGCTGTAACAGCCATGGTGTATCCTGAGGCACATGGACACCGTAAAAAGGATGAGGCGCTTGAACAACACGGCAACAGGGCTCTTCGAGTTCGCCGTAAGGGCCGTGCTGGGCGCCCTGCTCGTGTTGCTGCTCGCAACGATATTCTGGGCAACCGTAAGGACCTTTGTCGAAGTCAAATCACTCTTCGGCGAGGGAGTGCACGCCGCACTGAGGGTCACCATGGTCAACTCGCTCGCCATACTCGCAATCCTCGAGGTCTTCAAGACCGGGCTCGCCTACCTCTCGGTAGGAAGGGTCAGGGTCACCTACATAATAGACACCGTCATAGTCGTGGTCCTCGGCGAGGTGATGGTCTTCTGGTTCAGGGAGATCGATTATACAAAGATACTCATGGTCATCGGCATCGTATTCTCCCTCATACTGGCAAGGATACTTACAATACGTTACTCACCCCTGCAGACAAGGACGACAGGAAGGAGGCAACTCATATGACAAACACGGCGTGTCCGCATTACTCCGAAGGAATGGGCAAACTAAAGCGGTGCACGGTCTCCGCAAGCCGCATGGTGCCGGAAAAAGGCCTTCTGTACCAGGGACGAATACGGCCTGTGCCCGGTCTTTCTTGCCCGCAGCTTGAGGACGGGCAGCAGAAGGCGGTCGGTCATAGGGTCGAACAGGCGGACCGCGTTGAGATCGAGCTTTTATAAACGGACGGGTTATAAAGTCCGGACACATGTCCGGGGAACAGTAAAACACCAAGGAGGATGGAAATAAAATGCTACGACTGAAGAGTCTGAAGGGCAGGTTTTTCGCCGTTCTTGCCGCGGCAGGCCTCTTTGCCGCCTGTACGGTCACAGGCGCCGATGCCGCGGGCATAACCGTCTACAAGGACGGACCCAAGTACGTGAAGATGGGGGGCAGAATCCAGCTCCAGTACCACCAGCAAGACCCCAAAACCGGAAGCACAACCGACGAGCTTAAGTTCCGCAGGCTCCGCCCATACATCGAGGGAAGCCTGCACAAAGACTGGACGGGAAAGTTCCAGTGGGACATGGGAGATGCCACCGGTGACAACGAGATAGCCATAAAGGACGCGTACCTCAGGTACTCGGGATTCAAGAACATGAAGATAACCGTGGGAAACGCCTTCTTCCAGTTCTCCCGCGAGGTGCTCACCTCCTCGAAGTACCAGCAGCTCGTCGAAAGGACCTTCGTCGGCGACCACAACTACGGTACACCAGACAGGCTCGCCGGAGTGCACATCACAGGAAGCCTCGCGGAAAAGAAGGTGACCTACGGCATATCGCTCGCCTCAGGCAGCATAGACCCGGATAAGGACAAGCTCGACTTCGACACCCCCGTGAACAAGTCCAGCGACTTCAACGAGGGCTGGATAGTCGGCGGCCGCGTGGACTTCCATCCCCTCGGGCCCGTCAAGTTCTCACAGGGCGACTTCAAGGGTACCACTAGGGTCGCCATAGGTGTCGCGGCCTTCACATGGAGCAACGACGACGACAACAACACCTACACCAACACCGCAGGCTCGGACACAAGCGGAGGCGCCAAGCCGGATGTCGACAGGATCACCGGCTTCGAGGTAAGCGGGGCCTTCCGTGCAAGGGGGGTATCAATAGACGCTCAGTACAACTCCTTTGACGCCGAAACAGTGGACCCCACAGTTACAAGCGGCATATGGAAGAACGGCGATACAACGCTTGAGAACTACTCCATAGAGGGCGGCTACATGGTCGTGCCGAACAGGCTCGAGCTTGTGGCCGGTTATCAGGTACAGGATGCCGACAACTATACGACCGAGTGGAAGAGGACATCCATAGGTGCAAACTACTTCTTCGAGAAACACGACATAAAAACGCAGGTCACCTACCGCATGGGCGAGGACCTCAAGGGGGTCAAGGGCAGCGATGAGGACGAACTCTTCATCCAGATGCAGTACGTATTCTGAGACGGTTCACAGCATCTCAACACACCTGTAACACGACTGTAACAATAGCAGGCTAAGATCATACAAAAATGGAGGAAAAAGAAGTGATGGACAGAACCCGTACAAGGACGCCGAAGGCCGTGTGGGTGATACTCGCGTTCGTGGTTGCAACAATAGCAGGGGTAGGTACGGAGTATGCGCATGCAGCAAGGAGGCTCGTAAAGATAGACGGCTCCTCCACGGTCTTCCCGATAACCGAGGCCGTGGCCGAGGAGTTTCAGATAGAAAAGAGGGGCCGTGTCATGGTCACCGTAGGCATCTCGGGCACGGGCGGCGGGTTCAAGAAGTTCTGCCGCGGGGAGGTCGATATAGTGGATGCATCAAGGCCCGTAAAGTCAGTGGAGGCAGCCCTCTGCAGGAAAAACGGCATAGAGTACATAGAGCTTCCGGTGGCCTACGACGGAATCGCCGTCATGGTCAACCCGCAAAACAACTGGGTGGACCACCTCACCGTAAAGGAGCTTAAGAAGATGTGGGAGCCCGCGGCGCAGGGCAGGATCACGAAGTGGAGCCAGATACGCAGAGGATGGCCGGAAAGGGAGATCCACCTGTTCGGCCCGGGCGTTGACTCCGGCACCTTCGACTACTTCACCAAGGCCATCGTAGGCAAAAGCGGCGCAAGCCGCGGAGACTTCACCGCGAGCGAGGACGACAACGTGCTTGTGCAGGGTATTGCCACCGATCCGGATGCGCTCGGTTTCTTCGGCCTGGCCTACTACGAGCACAACAGGGACAAGCTCAAACTGGTACCCATAGACGACGGGAACGATTCGAACGGCAAGGGGCCCATACTCCCGAGCGCTGAGACGGTGAACAAGGGGACGTACCAGCCGCTTTCAAGGCCCGTATTCATATACGTGAGCAAAGAGGCAGCCTCAAGGCCGGAGGTGGACGAATTCGTAAGCTTCTACCTTGAAAACGCAGGCACGCTCTCTGCAGAGGTGGGCTACATACCGTTGCCCGAGGATATCTACAAACGCGCCCTCAGGAAGTTCAAAAAGCGCAAGACCGGCTCTGTCTTCGGAGGAAAGGGGGCAAAAATGGGGGTTACCATACACGACCTTGTAAGGCACTGAGATGTCCGGGTTTTCCAGGGGATTACACTTGGAGCGAAACCTCTCTCAGGCTCTCTGCTCCGGCCGATATCCCTGCAAGAACCTCCTTAACGGGGAGGCGTTCTGACCGATGTCCTCCCCTGTCTTTTACCTTTAAATATGTACGGATGGATGTTATATAGAACAACATCATAACCACCGCAAGCCCATGAAATCGTTTCTGGACAGGCGTTCAAGGCAAAGGATATTCGAAAGGGGCATACATGCAGCCCTCCTTCTCTGTGCGTCCCTTTCAATATTTACAACCATTGGCATAATCCTTGCGCTCTTCTTCGAGACCTTCGATTTCTTCAAGGAGGTCTCCATCATAGAGTTCCTCACGGACACGCAATGGACCCCTCTCTTCGTGGACAAGCACTTCGGCATCCTGAGCCTTGTTGCCGGCACATTCATCGTATCCTTAATAGCAATGTGTGTGGCCATACCGCTGGGCATACTGTGCGCCATATACCTGAGCGAGTACTCGTCACCGAGGTTCAGGGAGGTGGTAAAACCGATCCTCGAGGTCCTGGCCGGAATTCCTACGGTGGTATACGGCTACTTCGCCCTTCTCTTCGTAACCCCCCTGCTAAAAAGCTTCATACCAGGGCTCTCGGGCTTCAACGCCCTCTCGCCCGGGATAGTCATGGGGATCATGATACTGCCGATGGTATCATCCATGAGCGAGGACGCCATGCATGCCGTCCCCTCGTCGCTCAGGGAGGGCGCGTACGCGCTTGGGGCCACCAGGTTCCAGGTCGCAACAAAGGTCGTCGTTCCGGCAGCACTTTCCGGCATCATGAGCTCCTTTGTCCTGGCGGTATCGAGGGCCGTAGGGGAAACGATGATAGTCACCATAGCCGCTGGCCAGCAGCCGAGGTTCTCTCTCAACCCGCTCGTTCCCATAGAGACGATAACGGCGTACATAGTTCAGGTAAGCCTCGGTGACACCCCGGCCGGCACCATAGAGCACAAGACCATATTCGCAGCCGGCATGACGCTATTTATATTCACCCTTGCACTGAACCTGATAAGCAACTGGCTCAAGGAACGTTTCAGAGAGGAGTACCGATGAACAGGCTCGCGTACAACAAGCTCGTAGACAGGTTCTTCAAGCTGGCCGCGCTCGCCGCCACCATCGTAGGGCTCGTGTTCCTCTTCACCCTCGTCTGGGACATAGCGCATGACGGCGCGGGCCGAATCAGCTGGAGCTTTCTGACGAGCTTCCCGTCAAGAAGACCGGAGAGGGCGGGCATACTTTCGGCCCTCGTGGGCACCATATGGATAATGGGGCTTACAGCGGTCTTCGCATTCCCCATAGGGGTCGGCGCTGGAGTGTACCTCGAGGAGTATACTAAAAAGAAGAACTTGATTACAAGGCTCATAGAGATAAACATCGCAAACCTTGCCGGGGTCCCCTCCATAATATACGGACTCCTCGGGCTCGGCATATTCGTACGGGCGCTGTCGCTCGAAAGGAGCCTCCTTACCGGGGCGCTCACACTCACCCTGCTGATACTGCCGATAATAATAATATCGACGAGGGAGGCGCTGAAGGCCGTACCCTTCTCCATACGGGAGGCCTCTTACGCGCTCGGTGCAACGAGGTGGCAGACCACGTACCGTCAGGTCCTGCCGGTGGCCCTTCCCGGCATACTCACAGGAACCATACTGGCCCTTTCCAGGGCCATAGGCGAGACCGCTCCGCTTATAACCATAGGCGCGCTTACATACATAGCGTTCCTTCCGGAGAGCGTGTTCGATCCCTTTACGGTGCTTCCCATACAGATATTCAACTGGGTGTCCAGGCCGCAGAAGGGCTTCGCCGTGAACGCAGCCGCAGCCATCATAGTTCTCCTCGTTCTAACACTCATCCTTAACAGCATCGCCATCTACCTGCGCCACAGGTTCCAAAGGAGGATAAGGTGGTAGACAACGATATCGTATTCCAGATCTCCAACATCAATGCCTGGTACGGGGAAAAACACGTCCTCAAGGACATAAGCATGCGGATAAAGCAGCGGAAGGTCACCGCCCTGATAGGCCCCTCGGGGTGCGGCAAGAGCACCTTCCTCCGCTGCCTGAACAGAATGAACGACTTCATCCATAACTTCCGTCTCGAAGGCAGGATACTGTACAAGGCACAGGACCTGTACTCACCCGAAACAGACCCCATCGAGGTGAGAAGGACGATCGGGATGGTCTTTCAAAGACCCAATCCATTCCCCAAGTCCATATACAACAACATAGCCTACGGGCTCCAGATATTCGGAATAAAGGACAGGGCCAAACTCGACGCCATCGTAGAGGACAGCCTCAGAAAGGCCGCCCTCTGGGACGAGGTCAAGGATAACCTCGGCCAGAACGGGCTTGCGCTCTCCGGCGGCCAGCAGCAAAGGCTCTGCATAGCAAGGGCCATTGCCGTAAACCCCGAGGTCATACTCTTCGACGAGCCGTGCTCCGCGCTCGACCCGGTCGCAACGGCCAAGATCGAGGACTTGATTATGGAGCTCAAAAACGAGTATACTGTCGTGATCGTCACACACAACATGCAGCAAGCCGCGAGGGTATCCGACTATACCGGATTCTTCATGCTCGGTGACCTGGTGGAGTTCGACGACACCAAGAAGATATTCACCACACCGGCCAACAAGCTCACCGAAGACTACATAACCGGCAGATTCGGCTGATACACCTGTACGGCCTGCGTGCAACAAACAGACCACAAGGAGCAGACGAGATGACCAGAGTGGCGTTCCATGCGGAACTGAAGAAACTCGAGGCCGAGGTCCTGACGCTCGGGGACATGGTAGACAAAGCGGTGCGGGGCTCGATCGACGCGCTTGAAAAAAGGGACATAGAGGCCTCCAAGGCCATTATAAGAAACGATGCGGAGATAAACAAGAAACGCTACGAGATAGAGGATGCCTGCCTGCTCCTTATAGCCACCCAGCAGCCCATGGCGGTTGATCTGAGGAGTATCGCCGCCATGTTGAGCATAGTCACCGAGCTTGAAAGGATAGCCGACCACGCCGAGGGCACGGCCAAGATAAGCGTTATGATAGGCGACAAGCCCCTGATAAAGCCCCTCGACAACCTGCCGAAGATGGCCGAAAAGGGCCTGTCCATGCTCGAAAGGTGCCTTACGGCGTTCACTGAACGCGATGCGGCCACGGCAAGGGCCATATGTGACGAAGACGACGAGGTCGACGCCCTATACGAAGAGGAGTACAGGGATCTCATTCACATGATGATAAAGAACCCCGACCTCATCGAGAAGGCGACCTATCTTATTTGGGTGGGGCACAACCTCGAACGCATAGCCGACAGGGTCACCAACATAGCGGAGAGGGTCGTCTTCATGGTGACGGGAAAGATGGAGGAGATAAACGTCTCGAGGTACTGAGAACCTGTCCCCTCCGTTCCATTGATACCGAGGGGACATCCCAGGCGCTCATCCCGCCTTGTTCAGGAGCGGGAAGCCCATCTCCTCCCTTACCTTCAGATACCCCTCTGCGCAACACCTTGCAAGGGCCCTGACCCTGCCTATGAAGCGCGTCCTTTCGGCCACGCTTATGGCCCCCCTGGCATCGAGGAGGTTGAAGGTGTGGGAGCACTTGAGACAGAAGTCATAGGCCGGGAAGACGAGTGACTTCTCTATGAGCCTCTTTGACTCCTTTTCATACATGTCAAAGAGGGTAAAGAGCATGTCGGTGTCGGCCTCGTCGAAGTTGTAGCGCGAGTACTCCACCTCGCCCCTCAGGTGTACGTCCCCGTAGGTCTCGGTCTCGGTCCACTTTATGTCGAAGACACTGTCCACCCCCTGCAGATACATGGTGATCCTCTCAAGCCCGTAGGTGATCTCCCCTGCAACAGGCCTTATGTCGATCCCTCCCGCCTGCTGAAAGTACGTGAACTGGGTTATCTCCATCCCGTTGAGCCAGACCTCCCAGCCCAGTCCCCATGCGCCGAGCGTGGGAGACTCCCAGTCGTCCTCGACGAACCTTATATCGTGCTCGAGCGGATCTATGCCGAGGGATTCGAGGCTTTCGAGGTACATCTCCTGTATGTCATCCGGGGACGGCTTCAGGATGACCTGGTACTGGTAGTAGTGCTGGAGGCGGTTCGGGTTCTCGCCGTACCGTCCGTCCGTGGGGCGACGGGACGGCTCGACATAGGCGGCCCTCCACGGCTCGGGCCCCAGGACCCTCAGGAATGTCGCGGGGTGGAATGTCCCGGCCCCCTTCTCGATGTCATAGGGCTGGTGGATTATGCACCCCCTTTCCGCCCAGAACCTCTGCAGATTCAGTATTACGTCCTGAAAATACATGGTCTCCTTCTCCTTCAAGCCGAAAGTCCCTTGAGCTTCTGGATGAACCTCCTTGATTTAAGCTCCTTTCCAATCTGATATCTTATGAAGTCCGCAAGCACCCTCTCGCTCTCGGCGGCGACCAAAGGACTCGGCACGAGACGCCTGAGCTTTTCCAATGGAAGCCTTGCGGCCATGGCCAAAAACCCCGCAGTGCCGGCGGATACCGGTATGGTATCCCCTGGAGGCTCCACGCACCTTTTGCAGACGACCCCTCCCTTTTCCGAGCTGAAAAACACCTTCTCCCCGTTGAGGGCGTTCCTGCAAACGACGCAACCGCCGAGGTGCGGCAGGTACCCCAAGGCCGAGAGCATCTTGATCTCAAAAAACCTCATAACAAGCCCCTCTTCACCGCCCTCTTCCAGGAGGCGCAGGAAACCGAGCAGTATATCAAAGACCACGGGACTCGCCTGACCATCCCGGGTCATCTCGGCAAGGAGTTCGACCATGTAACATGCGCTTCCGTACCTTTCTATGTCCGCCTTGAGTGCCGGAAAGCCCTCGACGAGCGTTGCATCCTCTATCCTCACAAGATCGCTCCTGCCGGTCTGGAAGATGTAGAGCCTTGAACGTGAGACCGGATCAAGGTTGGCCACGAATCTGCGCCTGCTCCTTCTGGCCCCCTTTGCGATCCCGTTGAGCTTCCCGTAGCGCTCCGTGTAGAAGGTTATGATGCTGTCGGACTCACCGTAGTCCGTCGAGTTGAGTATGACCGCGTCCGTCCTGTAATATCCCTTTTTCATAGAAGACCTGCCTTCATGAACGTCGCGGCGAGCCCCAGGAATGTAAGGAACCCCCCAACGTCCGTGCACGTGGTGACGAATACGCTGGATGCGAGCGCCGGGTCCGCCCCTATCCATTTAAGCACTATAGGTATGACGGAACCGCTGAGTCCGGCTATCATGAGGTTGGCCGTCATGGCAAGGAAAAGTAGCACCCCTATCATGAAGTTGGCGCCCAAGAGGTAAGAAATCATGGCCGCGAACAGGCCGACCAAGATACCGTTAGCCATGCCCACCACGACCTCCTTGAAGAGCACCTTCCTGGCGCTCTTGAGCTCGAGCTCCCCGAAGGCGAGCCCCCTGACCATGACCGTTATGGTCTGGGTCGCGGCATTCCCGCCGATACCCGCCACAACCGGCATGAAGACGGCCAGGATGACGAGGCTCTCGATGGTATTCTCGAAGACCTTCACCACGCTTGCCGAAATGAAGGCCGTGCCGAGGTTCAGCAGAAGCCACGGGGAGCGCATCCCGAACGACTTCCACGGCGAGTCCAGGGCTCGTTCGCCCGTATTAAGGCTCGCCATCCTGTAAAAGTCCTCGAATATCTCTTCCTCGATGACATCCACGACATCGTCTATTGTTATGCGTCCCACCAGGTGGTTGTCCTTGTCCACGACCGGCAGGCTCAGGAGGTCGTACCGCTGGAATATCCTGGCCACCTCTTCCTGGTCGACATCGGTCGTCACCTTCATGGGATTTGTGTCGGTTATGCTCGTAATGGGCAGCTCTTCATCGGCCAGGAGAAGCTTGTTCAGGGAAACGGTTCCCACAAGCCTTCCCTCTGCATCCACGACAAAGACGTTGGAGATGTTCTCGACCTCTTTTCCCTTTCTCCTTACCTCCTCTATCGTCTCCCGTACCGTTGCATCGGCCCTGACCTTGACAAGCTCGGCCTGCATCTTTCCGCCTGCGGTGTCGTCGGCGTACTTGAGCAGCTTCTGTACGGCTATGGCCTCTTTTCTGTCGATACCGTCAAGGACCTTCTTGGCGTCTTCAAGGGGGAGTTCGGCCACTATATCGGTCGCATCGTCGGTCTCCATCTCGTCGATGAGTTCGACGAGCTCTCCTGCAGAGATCGACTCGACCAGGAGCTCCCTGAGCCGTCCCTCGAGCTCCACGAGGACCTCGGAGGCGGTCTCCTTGTCGAGGAGCCTGAAGACCCCCACCACCTGCGACTCTTCAAGCCCCTCGAGGACCTTGGCTATATCGGTGGGATGGAGCGGATCGAGGAGCCTTTTCACCCCCTCCATGTCCCCACGCTCATAGAGGTCCTTTATCTCCTCAACGGGTATGTCCTTGGGTTCAACCGTCATGGTTATCCTGGATAATGCAAGCAGCAAGTAATCGGGGCCATGCCGACCGTCCGGCAGCAGGCCGCGGGCATGTGGCATATATGGATTGAAGATTCCCCCCGGCAGGCGGGAAATCTTCTGGTGCAAGGATTCCAGGTTCTACTGGTTCGATAAGTCCGAAGCCGACAACCGCTGGCGGTTTGATCCGGTATGTATCAACGTACACCGGCCAAAATGAACACAACCAGCAAAAAGGCCACGGTCGTATTACGGCGGACAGGCCTTACCGGCCCGCGGTGATAGAGCGAGCCGGATGCAAAAAAGTAATTTTTCTATAAGTAGCACATAAAAAAAAGATAAGTCAATATATATGTCGACGCCGGGCGGGATAAAAGGCAGGCTTAAGAGAATAGTTATCTCTCCAGGAAGAACGGGCCCTCCACCGTCCTGATTACGTGCTCTGTGGTGCTTCCGAGCACCATCTTCAGGATCCCTGAATGCCTTGTAGCGCCCATGAAGATGAGATCGTGTCCGTTTTTCCTGTAGTAGTTCTCTAAACCCACGGGCGCATCCTCATCAACGTGGACGAAACTCGCATCCACACCGTAGGACTTGAGGTAATCTTCAGCCTCTTCGAGTACGCTCGAGGCGGTCTCGCCGTCTCTTTCCGCTGTGATGACCGTCAACTCGAGCCCCAAGGCCTTGACGAACTCGGCCGCCGAATGCATCGCCTTGGTCGAATTGGGGCTTGAGTCATAGCACAGAAGCGGCTTCTGCGGGGTGGAGAAGGTCTCCGGCACGACCAGGACCGGCCTCGACGACTTCCTCATCACGCCTTCTGTTACAGAGCCTAAAAGTCCGTGTTCGAACTCCGCATTAACCCCTCTCCTGCCGATGATAACAAGGTCGTTCAACCTCGCCTTGTCACATATCTCATTAGATACAATACCGTATGCAAGCAGCGTCTCCGCATCAACACCTTCCTTCCCGCATTCCTCCACAAAGGACTCCAGGACCGTCCTTCCGCTCGCCTCGAGCGCCTCCCTCATCTTCGTCGAAAAGTTCAGGAAAGGCTCGAAACCCAAGGAACCGGACAGGTCATGGAGAAAAGGCCCTTCAAGGGCGACCAGGTCGATCACGTAGAGCCCTGTAAGGTCGGCATCGAACCCCTTGGAGAGCCATATGCCGTAGCCGGTCACGGCCTTTGTGTATGCGGAACCATCGAGCGCAGCGAGTATCTTCTTAATCAAGTCGTCCCCCCTTACACATTAGGGAAACCCTGATTAATTCGTCATTGAGAGGCTAAGCGACAAAGCAATCTCTAAGTGCCTGATTTTACTAAAAACGAGATTGCTTCGCTGCGCTCGCAATGACGCGAGACAGGCAATAAATCAGAGTTTCCTTAGGATATGGTTACAAGAAAATTATAGACCTTTGATCCTTAGCCTGCTGTAAAAGACACATTATTCAATACAGTCGAAGATTCCTTACGGGGAGCCTCAAAAAAACATCGGGGCTGGACAAGACCAATGTCAGCCCCGGCAAAAGCGGCCAGACCTCAGTCACCGCTCGCTATACGGAGGTGCCTGCCGCCACTGCGGCTTCCACGCAGATCCCCTCGTCACAGACATCGACGTTGAAGTAGTCCCCTTCCTTCCATTGGAGCGTGATCGGTATCTTGACCTCGTCGTCTATGACCCTCTTGAGGAACCTCGCCCCGTACTTGGGGCTGTAGCCCTTCTCGACAAGGGCGTCTATGGCCGCATCGGTTATCGACAGCTGTTTGCCGTAGCCTTCCATGCTCTCCTTTATCTTGTCGAGATACAGGACCGTGATGGCCTTAACCTCTTTCCTTGTCAACGGGGAAAAGACTATGATGTCGTCTATACGGTTGAGGAACTCCGGGCTGAAGGTGTTCTCCACCTCCTTCATGATGCTCTTCTTGAGCTCATCGGTCTTTTTCCCTTCGGGCAGGAAGCCCAGTGGTTTTACGAACTTTTTGAACTCGTCCGCGCCGAGGTTGCTGGTCATTATGATCACGGTGTCACTGAAGTATACGCGCTTGCCCCTGCCGTCCGAGAGCCACCCCTCGTCAAAGACCTGCAAAAAGAGGTTCAGCACATATGGATGCGCCTTTTCGATCTCATCGAGCAGGAGGACCGAGTAGGGGTTGTCCCTTATCTGGTTCGTAAGCACCCCGCCCCTTTCCGAGCCAACTATACCCCTTGGCATCCCTATAAGCTTGTCAACCGCAACGGCCGAGTCCTTGTACTCGCTCATGTCGATCCTGACCATCTTCTTCTCGTCCCCGAAGAGGAACTCGGCAAGGGCCTTTGCAAGCTCGGTTTTGCCGACACCCGTGGGGCCGAGGAACAGCAACACCCCGTCAGGCCTCGAAAAGTTCTCCTTGAGAGGTCCCTTGTTGAGCCTGAGCCTGCGTGCGAGCGCATCTATGGCCTCGCGCTGTCCGACGATCCTACTGGACAACACCTCCTCCATGGCCTTGAACCTCTCGGTGATATCCCGGAATATCATCTCCTTGGGTATCTTGGTCTCCTGGCTTATGACCTCTATGACGTCGTCGCCGGTGACCTCGTCTCCCGGCCTGTGTATCTCCACCTTGACGCATGCCGTATCGAGCCAGCCGATGACCTTGTCCGGGAGCTTGAGGCTTCTTACGTACCTTTGGCTCATGTCCAGGGCGGTATCTATGGCATCGTCACTCAGCCTTACGGAGTAGTTCTTCTCAAGCCTCGGCCTGAGCCCGTAGAGTATCTTACGCGTATCATCCAGCGACGGCTCTTCTATGTATACGGTGCGGAACCTCCTGGCAAGGGCCTCGTCCTCGGCGATGAACTCCTTGTACTCCGAAAGCGTGGTGGCGCCTATTATCTGGAGTTCACCCCGTGCAAGGTGTGATTTGAAGATGTTGGCCGCATCCGAGGGCACGCCCATCGCACTGCCCGCGCCTATCAGCGTGTGTGCCTCGTCCACAAAGAAGATGATGTTCTTTTTTTCCTTTATCTCCTTTATGATCTTCTCTATCCTGTCCTCGAACATCCCCCTGAAGATGGTCCCGGCCACGACCGAGTTCATCTGGAGGTTTACGACCTGCTTTCCCCTGAGCCTCTTCGGCACACTCTCGGGGTCGAGCTCGATCTTCCTTGCGAGCCCCTCGGCAACCGCGGTCTTGCCCACGCCCGGCTCGCCCAGGAGCATGACGGAGTTGCTGCGCTCCACATGGCACAGTATCTCCATGACCTGCTCTATCTCCTTGTCACGACCGATGATGGGAGGGAGCTTGTCATAGCGGGCGAGCTTGTTGAGGTTCACTGCAAAGTGTTTGAGGTTCGGCGGAAGCTCGTACTTCTTTTTAAATTCCTCTTCCATCTCTTCCTTTGTCCGCACCCTTACCGAAATCCTCCTCATCACATAGTCTGCGTCCAGACCGAAGCTGCGGAAGATCTTGGCGGGCAGGCCGTGGTTCTCCTGGAAGATCGCCATGAAGATATCGGTGGAGTCCGTCTCCTCGCGGCCCCATCTCTGGGCCTCCTCGCGAGCGAGCCTGAAGACGTTCTTCGTTGAATGCGGGATCTTCAGGCCTACACCTATGTACTGGCGTGAAACGTTGAGATGTTCGTTGAGAAAATTCAGCACGTGACGTACATCAAGGTTCAGGTCATCCATAACCTCGCGGAAGAACCTCTCTTCGACCTTGGCAAAGGCTATGAAAAGGTGTTCAACCCCAAGGTAGTAATGCTGACGCTTTTTGCTCTCCTCAACGGCCACGTCAAGGAGCTGCTGTGCCCCAGGGGTCAGGTGTTCCCTTAATTCGTCAAGTTCGGCCATCTCTAAGACCTCAACAAGCCGTCACGTTCAAAACCATCGGCTACATCGATTTCCTCACGGTGGTACCGCTTTAATATTTTTATATATTTTACCACAAATTACGTCTCGGGTCATAGGGATTTATTCTGTCCAGCTCCTCCACCAGCCTCCTGGTCTTCTCGTCTATCCTCGGAGGCAAAACGATCTTCACCACGACGTACTCATCCCCTCTTGATGTGCCGCTCGGCGAGGGGACCCCCTTTCCCCTGATCCTCAGCTTGCTGCCGCTCTGGGTGCCTGGCGGAAGCTTTATCTTGGCAAACCCGTCTATAACCGGCACCTCTATGGTCGCCCCGAGCATCGCCTCGGCCACGGTGACCGGCACGTCGACGTATATGTCGTTGCCGACCCTCCTGAAGTAGGGATGCGGCCTCACACGCGTCTTTATGTAGAGGTCACCCGGGGGGCCACCGTATCTACCCTCGCCTCCCTTCCCTGCGACACGCACGCGCGTGCCGTCCTTCACCCCTGGAGGGATCTTCACCTTTATCTTCTCGGTATCCTGTCCCCTCCGTATCTTGACCTCTACTTCCGTCCCTCTTATTGCTTGAAGGAAATCGATATCAAGGGGGTATTCGATGTCATTCCCTCTCTGGGGAATACGGCGAGCCCTCTTGCCGAAGAACTCGCTGAATATATCCTCTATGCCGCCGAGGTTCGTTTCAAAACCGGTGAAGTCGAACCCTCCGAAAGGTCCACCCTGCCATCCCGGCACACCCTCGAAGGTGACTTGTCCTCCCATATCATATTCTCGGCGTTTTTTCGGATCACTTAAGACCGCATAGGCCTCGTTTATATCCTTGAATCTTGCTTCGGCTTCCTTGTCGTTGGGATGAAGGTCCGGGTGATACTTCTTGGCGAGGTTCCGGTAGGCTTTCTTCAGGTCCTCTTCTGTGGCGTCACGAGGAACACCGAGGATTTCGTAGTAGTCTTTACGTTTAGCCATACCCTGTCAATATAAAGGCGATACGGGATCCCTTCGGATCCCGTATCACTGACTCCAATGGCTGGCATAAGAGGTACTGCGGCAGGTTATTCGTTGGTTCCGGACTTCTTTTCGTCCTCATCAACCACCTCCGCTTCCACCACCTCTTCTCCTTCGGCTCCGCCGGCCTCCTTCGGCGGCTCACCCGCACCGGGTGCTCCTGCGGCAGCCGTCTGCTTGTAAAGAAGCTCAGCGATCTTGTGCGAAGATGTGGTGATCCTCTCTGCCGCCCTCTTTATCTCTTCGATATCGTCCTTTTCAAGCGCCTTCTTGCCTTCTGCTATGGCCTCCTCAACACCCTTTACATCGGCCTCAGAGAGCTTGGAGCGGTTCTCATTGAGGGTCTTCTCCGTCGTATAGATAAGCGAGTCGAGCCTGTTTCTCTCTTCGATGAGCGCCCTCCTCTTCCTATCCTCTTCGGCATGGCCCTCGGCATCCTTGACCATCTTTTCGATCTCCTCCTGGCTGAGACCACTCGATGCCGTGATGGTTATCTTCTGCTCCTTGCCCGTGGCAAGGTCCTTGGCCGAAACGTTAAGGATGCCGTTTGCATCTATGTCAAAGGTCACCTCTACCTGCGGAACACCCCTCGGCGCAGGCGGTATGCCGACGAGGTGGAACCTGCCCAGGGTGCGGTTGTCCCGCGCCATGCTCCTCTCCCCCTGAAGCACGTGTATCTCGACCTGCGTCTGGTTGTCCGCGGCTGTAGTGAATATCTCTTTTTTCTTAGTGGGAATGGTGGTATTCCGCGGTATGAGCGTTGTCATGACCCCTCCCAGGGTCTCTACACCGAGCGAGAGCGGGGTGACGTCCAAAAGAACCACCTCGCTCACCTCTCCGGCCAGAACACCCGCCTGTATGGCCGCTCCGACGGCAACGACCTCATCGGGGTTCACCCCCTTGTGGGGCTCCTTTCCGAAGAACTCCGTTACGAACTTGGTAATGGCCGGCATCCTGGTCATGCCCCCGACGAGCACGACCTCGTGGATGTCGGACGGCTTAAGTCCTGCATCACTCAAGGCCTGCTCGCACGGCTTGCGGCTCCTCTCAATAAGGTCGGATGTGAGCTGCTCGAGCTTCGAGCGGGAAAGCCTCATTACCAGGTGCTTGGGGCCGCTTGAATCAGCGGTTATGAACGGGAGGTTTATCTCCGTCTCCATCGTTGTGGACAGCTCGATCTTGGCCTTCTCCGCCGCCTCCTTGAGCCTCTGCAACGCCATCCTGTCCTTGGAGAGGTCTATGCCCTGGTCCTTCTTGAACTCGGAAACGAGCCAGTCTATTATACGTTGATCGAAGTTGTCCCCCCCGAGATGGGTGTCTCCGTTGGTTGACTTCACCTCGAACACCCCTTCACCGACCTCGAGTATGGAGATGTCGAAGGTTCCGCCACCGAAGTCGTATACGGCTATGAGCTCCTCTTTCTTCTTGTCGAGCCCATAGGCGAGGCTGGATGCCGTGGGCTCGTTTATTATCCTCTTGACATCGAGCCCCGCTATCCTTCCGGCATCCTTTGTGGCCTGGCGCTGGCTGTCGTTGAAGTACGCCGGAACGGTTATCACGGCCTCTGTCACCGTCTCGCCGAGATACGCCTCCGCGGCCCTCTTGAGCTTCTGCAGTATGAACGCGGATATCTCGGGTGGCAGATAGGTTCTACCCATGTTCGAGGACCTTATTACAGCCCTGCCCTGGTCATCCTTTTCCACCGGATACGGCACCATCTTCATCTCCTCTGTGACCTCGTCGTACTTGCGTCCCATGAACCTCTTGATGGAGAAGATGGTGTTTTCAGGGTTGGTCACGGCCTGCCTCTTGGCGACCTGACCCACAAGGATCTCCTTATCCTTGGTAAAGGCGACCACAGACGGCGTAAGCCGACTGCCCTCCTCGTTTACTATAACCTTGGGTTCTCCACCCTCCATTACGGCCACGACCGAATTGGTGGTCCCAAGGTCTATGCCTATAATCTTGCCCATCTCTTACCTCCGTTTCTCAGCCGCGACGGTCCCCACAGCCGGAGTGTCTCACATACGCTCGGGACAGAACCACTGCCACGGCCGCAATGAAAATTTACTATAAACCGTTTCGTTCTCGTTGTCAAACCTTCTTCTATCAGCAGATCACGGGAAGGCACCCCACCTGAAGCCTGTGTTCCGGCCGCCGGCCGGAGGCCACTGTCTTCACACGGTGACGGCCAATGCCCGGTTGGAGAAAAACCCACCATTAGGTCTTTCCTCAGGGCGAGCCTTTTCCGCTGTCATATGAAGACCGCACCTCTTCGAGCATACACATAATATAGGTAGCAAACCCGGGGATGTCAAGAGATGAGGATCTCCGTATCGAAGCTCCTTCAAGTGGTCAAGGGAATCTTCTCCTGCAAGGGATTATCCGGTTGCATTTCGCCCGCCGGTCCCGAATCCAGCTTCATGAAACGGGCAGGTCGTGCACCTTAACCCATCTTCCGACATACCCGAAACGTACCCTCGGCCGGATCAAAGACCGCCTTGGTGTTTCGGCCCCGTACCCGGAGATACGCCCGTTACGATGAAGCAGGTAAGGTTATGAAGATTCCAGGGGAAAAGGCTGTAAAGACTGGATCAATGGCCGCTCTTACGTACTCCGGTGGTGAGTGTTACGCCGGGAAACACCCTTCGAAATACGATAAACGACAGCACGGTGGCGGACAGCGCCGCAAGCGAAAGGATTATACCGGTTCCGTCTGCAAGGAGCGGGATATCGGAGTATACGGGAACTATCATGAGGTAGCGGTTGATCCACATTCCGACACATATCAAGACACCGAGCACGGCCAGGGCCGTGGCCGATCTCTTCACGCGCATGAAAAGTAGCGCCAAAAACGGAATGATGAAGAGCGTAAGCAACAGGAGCTTGAAGACCGGTCCGTACGGTCCCATCATCTGCTTGAACACGGGGCCTGCACGATAAGGGAGGTTGCCGTACCACATCACTATGTACTGAGACCAGAACATGTACACCCAGAGGAGGATGAAGCCGAATATCACCTGGGCCATGGAGGAGAGCAGTCCGCTGTCGAGTTTTTCCCCCGGTGCCCTGGGTATGAAGATGAGGGCCATCAGGTATAGGTACGCGATGCCTGCCAGGAGGTTCCCCACCCAGAACAACGGTGCGAATATAGAACTCTCCCAGTGCTGGATTATCGTCATACCGAAGTCCCATGCAAGGAAGGTGTTGGCCACCACGTAGAAGAAGCACACGAGCCCGCCTACGAAGTTGAGGCCCGTTTTGAGCGCCTCGGATACGTTGTGCCCGGCCTTCTCCTCTGCGCGGCCCATGCGGAAGTATATGTAACTGAAGAGATAAAAAACCGCGTTGGCGAGTATGTTCCTCCAGACAAGGAACCCCTTGTCAAGCCACGGGCTCAGGTGGAGCTCCCCTTGTCCGTGCACAAGCTTGGGGTTCAGCCAGTAGAAGAGGTGATCGATGCCTCCTATGAGCACGGCCGCAAACATGACGACGGCCACCGGTATGAACGCCAATGTAAGGATCTCCCCGAGCCTCGAATAGTACCTGCCCCAGCCGGACTTCGAGATCCTCATGATGACCGAGAATACGACGCCGGCCTGGGTAATGCCGACGAAGAAAAGCATGTTGACGGTCATCATTGCCCAGAGCGTGGTAGGATCCGCCGCGGTAGTCACATTAACGGCAAAGGCTACGATTCCGCTTACGAGTAATATCACAGATATCCAGAAGAGCATCATCTTACTATTATCAGCCCGGATTATTCACCGGCCTCCTTTTTCAGGGAGTGCAGGATATAGTTTACTATGTGCCAACGGTCCACCGGGTCCATGGAATCCTCGTAGCCCGGCATTATCGCCATACCGCCGTACGTGATGGTGTAGTAGATGTCTCCCTTGGGTTTAGACTGCACGTATTCGCTCGTGAGGTCCGTCGGGGGGATGTACTTCTTTCCCACAGGGCCATCGCCCTTGCCCGTATCACCGTGGCACGTGGCGCAGTAGATCATGTACTTGGCCCTGCCGCGCCCGATCGACTCCTCCGTAGGCTCGACCGGGCTTTCGAGCGACGCAGCGGCCGCCCTGTCCCTGACATAGAAGGGCTTCCCCTTGGTCGAGACCGTTCCCTCGGGCGTGGGCGGAGCAATACTTTTCTGCGCCCTGTAGGACTTCTGCTTGAACATGTCCCACGACCAGGGCATGGCACAGACGAACGCCGGCAAACCGAGCAGCAACAGCAGAACCGTAACCGGCATATATATCCTGGGTATCACCCTACCAGTCTTCAACCTTCCTGACCTCTTTCGCACCGTACTCCTTCAGTATCTTTTCCACCTCTTCGAACCGATCCTCCAACACGTCATCCACGATCAGCCCGAATGAATCCACCGCGACCTCCGGAGGGTCCACACCCTTCCTGAACGTAGGAATCCTTGCCAGAAATAAGAAGCCGAGGAGGGTGAAGATCACCCCGAGGAGGATCGTTGTCTCGTATGATATCAAGAGGGTAGGCGTAATGGAAAAAATGGGCCTCCCTCCCCTTGGCAGCACATAGAGGGCCGCGGTGCCCAGGACGAAGACCGTACCGAAGAACACACCGGAGAGCGCCCCATAGAGGGTGAAGAACTTGAGAAAGCTCTTCTGCTCCCCGAACTCGTGCTCTATCTCGTGCACGAGCGGCACCGAGGATATCATGGTGATCCCGTAGCCGGCGCTCTTCAGCCTCTTGGCGGCTTCAAGCATCCTGTCTACGTATGCAAACAGCCCTAATACCGTATCCGCCATATCCTAACCCTCTCCGTGAGGTTTTTCCATGGGTATGCCCGCATCCTCCTTGAGCTCGAACAGGGAGAAGACCGGGAATATCTTTATCGACGCCATGAACATCGCTATGAAGAACATGAACGCCCCCGCGGTGATGGAAAGCTCCACCCAGCTCGGGAAGTAGTCGTACCACATCCAGGGCAGGAACTTGCGGGACAGGGCGTTCGGGATGATCAGGTACCTCTCGAGCCACATCCCGACCATTACGAAGATACATATAAAGAACATTATCACCGGGGTGATCCTCACCTTCTTTATCATCAAGACAAGAGGCAGAATGGTGTTGGAAAACATCATCAGAGCGAACAGTTGCATGTAGGGGTCGGTGAGTATCTTGTACTTCAGGCTCTCCATCTCCTCGGATGTGTTTGCGTACAGACCGGTCAAGATCTCCATTATGGTGCAATAACTCCAGACCAGGGAAAGAAGGAGTATCATCTTTCCTATGCTGTCATAGTGATACTCGGTGACGTACTTTCTCACGAAGGGAAAGAACCATCTTAAGAGCGTGAGCATCAGCACCACACCGGCGAATCCCGAAAGGAGCGCACCGGTTACGAAGTAAGGGGCGAAGATCGTCTTGCTGTAGCCGGGCACCACCGAAAGGGCGAAGTCCCACGATACGATGCTGTGCACGGAAACGACCAGAGGCATTATGAACGAGGAGAAGAACATCGTCGCCTTGCCCTGCACATGCCATTGCCTGTCCGTGCCACGCCATCCGAGTGAAAGCGTTGTGTACAGCCACTTCCTCCAACCGGTGGTGTGGTGTTTGAGCGCGGCAAGGTCAGGTATCATGCCGAAGTAGAGGAAGATGGCGCTGCTTGTGAAGTAGGTCCCGATCGCAAAGACGTCGAACATCAGCGGGGACTGGAAGTTCGTCCATAAAAGCCGCTGGTTGGGATAGGGGAAGGACCAGTAAAAGTTCCACGGCCTGCCCATATGGATGAAGATGAATAGCGTCACCAGTATCAGGGCGAAAAACGTCATGGTCTCCGCCCCCCTGGCTATGGATCTTCGCCACGGCGTCTTCGTTATGAAAAGCATGGCCGAGATCAATGTCCCGGCGTGGGCCACACCGACCCAGAAGACGAAGTTGACGAGGTAGACACCCCAGAAGATGGGGACGTTCAGGCCGGTGACCCCCTGGCCTGTATATATCTGGTAGGCCCAAGGCGCAAAGAACAGCGCCAGGGCGCCCAGGGCCATGAATCCGAGGACGATGTAGTACCAGATCCCCGTATTGGTCATGAAGCCTATGATGTCTTGGTTGATCTCTCTATATGTTATCTTATTAGCCATGCTCTCCGTGCTTTTTTGACCCGCTCTTCTTCATCACCCTCTTCAGGTATATGACGGACGGGTCCGTGTTCAGCCCCTCTAACAGCCTGAACCTCCTGGGGCTTTTGGCAAGCTTCGCGACCCTGCTCTTGGGGTCGTTCCTGTCTCCGAAGACAAGCGCTCCGGTGGGACACGACTGCACGCAGGCGGGCACGACCTCGCCGTCACGGACCTTCCTATTCTCGTCCTTTGCCCTGTCCTTAGCGACCCTTATCCTCTGGATGCAGAAGGTGCACTTCTCCATAACCCCCATCTCCCTTACCGTGACGTCCGGGTTGAGCTGCTGATCCAGAGGTTCGGGCCACTTGTACGTGAACCAGTTGAAACGGCGCACATCGTATGGGCAGTACGTGGCGCAGGTGAATGTCCCGACACAGCGGTTGTAGACCTGTACGTTCAGCCCGTCCTGGTTGTGGTAGGTCGCATAAACCGGACAACCCAGCTCGCAGGGGGCGCTGTTGCAGTGCTGGCACATGATCGGTATGAACTTTACCTTTACATTCGGGAACTCACCCTCGACGTACCTCTCTATCCTTATCCAGTTGAAGGCCCTGGACTTCGAGCACTCGTCCTTGCCCACTATCGGCAGGTTGTTCTCCGCATGGCAGGCCACGACACACGCCTCGCAGCCGTTGCACTTGTCGAGGTCGATGACCATGGTCCAGTTGTACTCGAACTCCTTGTAGTACCCGGGCCGCCTGAAGTCCCTGAGCCGCTCCTTGACCTTTTTAACAATCTTGGACAATTACGCCTCCTCCTTGCCTGCGATCCTCTCAAACTCTTCGGGTGTGATGGTCTGGACTATCCCTCTTCCGAGCTCCTCTGTACGGACCCCCATCTTGACCAGCTTGCCGTCCGCACCCTTGCGCTCGAGCCTCACGCGCGTAGAATTCAAGGCCAACTCGCCAGAGCGCTTATCCTCGGCCACAGGGAGTATCTCTATGGGGTTCACACCCCTCTTTTCAGCGTACCTGCCGTATAGCCTGTGTCCCTGCCCTATGGGGACAGCGACGGTATCGGGACGTATCCCCTCGTAGAGGAACGCCGGGAGATCGATGCCGCCGTACGGCGACTCCACCGTGACCAGATCGCCCTGCTTTATGCCGAGCTTCCTGGCGGTCTTCGGGTTTATCTCGACCCAGCTTCCCCATACCACGGCGGTCATGGGATCCGGCATCTCCTGGAGCCATGGAAGGTTCGCCCCCCTGCCGTCCAGATACCCGGCATGGGGATAGGTTACGAGATAGAGCGGATACCTGCCCTCGTCACCCTCGAACTCCGATGGTGAGGTCGGTATGTGCGCCTTCACGCGGCGTACGGATACTGAGCGAGGCTTATGCCTCGGCTCCTCGGTCTGCCACCATCCGCCGTGCTCCAAGAGCCGGTTCCAGAAGCCGTCGAATGTCAGCGCCCCTGCGGCCACCTCTTTGTTGTTAGCGTATATCTTCCTCCAGGACTCCTTGAGGTACTCCGGGAAGCCTTTGTAGTTCAGCCTCTCGCCGACCTTGCCGCCCAGCGCCTTGGCAAGGGAGATGAATATGTCGCCCGCCCCCCTTGTATCGAAGACCGGACTTACGGCGGGCTGCATGAGCGTGGCGACACGCACCCCGGTGGATGGCTCCGCGAAGTCGTCACCCCAGTCCTCGAGCGAGGTGTGCGAAGGCAGTATGAGATCGGCCATGGCCGTGGTCTCGTCCATGAAGCTTGAAAGGCTGGCTATGAACGGTACGTTCCTTAAGGCCCGCTCGAGCTTCACCCCGGCCGGTGTTGTGAACACCGGGTTGGTGTTGTACACGATAAGGGTCTTGACGTCTCCTTCGAGAGCGCTCTTTGCAAGGGCCGTTATCCTGTCTTTCCTGAGTTCCGTTCCGGTCCGGCCCTTGAGCAGCCCCGCCGGGTTTGGAACCACGCCGCCCTTTCGCCCGATGTTGCCGGCCAGGTGGTTGAGTATGTTGACCGCCACGAGGCAGGAGAGACCGTCCCTGTACGCGGACAGGTTGTCTCCGCCGATGGCGAGGCTCGGTCGTGTCTTTACGAACTCCTTTGCAATATGGTGTATCCGTCCGGCGTCGACCTCCGTCACCCGGGCCGCATGCTCCGGGCTGAATCCGGAGAGGAGCTCCTTCCAGGAGGAGGCGTCCGCACCCTTGTAATATCCGCCGGCGACTATCTCGTGGGCTATAGAAAGTGCCAGGACACCCTCGGTTCCGGGCCTTACCGGCACCCACTCATCCGCATTGGCGCCGGTGAGCGAAAGGCGCGGCTCGACCTGCACGAGCACACCGCGCCTGCGGGCCCCTCCCTGCCGCATCTCGCCGTAACCGTGGCTGAGGTTGACAGGCGAAAGCCAGGTGCTCGAAAAGTCGGCACCAAAGGAGAGAAGGTACCTCGTGTTGGCGATATCGTAATGGGGTATGGCGTCCAGGCCCATTGAAACACGGTTCGCATAGATGAGGTTACGGTGCTGGAAGAGCTCGTACTGCATGTAGTTCGGCGAGCCGTAAGAGGACATGAACTCCCGTATAAGGGTATTCAGATGCCCGCGCAGGGTCGAGGTGAGCACATACAGCCCCTCGGTTGCTCCGTTCTTGTCAAGCTCCGAAAGGTTTCGGCCAAGGATCGAGACGGCCTCGTTCCAGGAGATCTCCTTGTACTTGCCGCTCCCCCTCTCACCCGTGCGCTTCATGGGTCCCTTTATCCTGTCGGGATTGTAGAGGGCCTGGAGGGCTGCGTTGCCCCTTGCGCAGAGCCTGCCCTTGTTTACGGGGTGCAGTGGGTTGCCCTCGATCTTCTTTGCCCGACCCTCCATGACCTTGACGAGGATGCCGCAGCCTGCGCTGCACTGGGTGCAGAGGCTTGCATACCACGTGGCCACACCGGGGATGACGTCCTCCGGTGGGATGAGGTAGGGAATGAGCTTTGCACCTGGAGGTTTGGTCACCTTGCCGAAGGCGAGGCCTACCCCCGTACCCACGATACCGGAACCGAGATATTTAAGAAAGTCCCTGCGTTTCATTCTCTCATCCCGCGGCCAACAACAAGGCCGCATCAACAAATACCCGCCTCAAATATGGCACGTCCAGCAGTCGCGGCCGTTTTTGACCTTCTTCCTGGTATGACAGCTGAGACACCACCCCATCTTCAACGATGAAACACGCGTTATCCTGTCCATTGACTGGACGTCACCGTGGCACATCTGGCACTCAAGGCCTGCCTTTATGTGCCTCTTGTGCGGAAAGTACACGTGATCAGGGAGGTTGTACACCTTGACCCATGGAATGGGCTCCTTGTTCTCCCAGTAGTTTTTGAGCTTTTGTATTTCAGGCGAGTCCGGTTTTATGACGGAGTGGCAACCGATGCATCTTTTGACGTTCGGCACCCCGGAAACCCTCGATCTCTCTGCGTAGGAATGACAGTACATGCACGGTATCTGGTTGTCTCCGGCATGGATCTTGTGGCTGAACTCTATGGGCTGGGCAGGCGTTCTGTTCCCGAAGTAGGCGTCACTCACCTTGTAGCCTATACCGAAAGTCACCACAGCAATGACTGCGCACAGAACAAGCTTCTTTATAGTATCCATGGATGACCGGTTTTGTCCGTCTCTTACGGCACGGCAACAACCACGTGGATCGTCACCGCCGCAGAGACAGAAGAAGTGAATATGTCACTACTGGCGGGCAGACTGAAGAATCTTTCAGGCTTTTCTCTTTCGTCCGCCACTGCCGCAACCCAGAATACCAGCGCAGGCCCGTCTACCGGGACCGGGCCCTTCTATCTGTCCATCCTCTAAAAAACGGGTAGTAATTCAAAAAGGCGCTACGGATAAAGACACAAAATAAGGTTATGAGTGCCGTGCTTACACCACCGTTTTTAAAGTTTCAGCCAGATAGAACTGTGACCCCAACAGGGCGGAACGGTTATTATCGTGTATGATCCCGATAAAAACTCGTGAGATATTATACTAATTAAAATTTCTTGTCAAGAAAATATACAATTTTTTTCTCCGACTGAAAAGCACTGAAAGCATTTGTAAAACGTCCGTGCACAAACGGAGGTCACCCGGTAAGGCGACCTCCGTTCCTATCCTCTTTTTATTCCTCCTGTCCCGGGCAACGAAGCTACTTTCCCAGCGCCTGCTTAAGATCCATTGCGTGCTCCTGTTCGACAGCGAGTATGTTCCTCAACTGCTGCGCGAGCGCGAACTCCTTGAGTTCTTCCGCCTGCTCTATCCTCAGCTTGTACCTCGCTATCGCCCCCTCTTCACCGGCCAGATCCTGCTCGAGCATCTCGACATTGTCGTCCGAGGTCTTGATCGCGCCCACCTCGACCGTGGGGACACCGCCCAGAAAATCTATCTGGTCGGCGAGTATTATGGCGTGACCGATCTCCTCGTTTGCGTGTATCTTGAGCTCCTTTATCACGTCGCCGTACTGGGCGCCGCTCATCACAGCCGCGTGCTGTATGTACTGAATGGCCGCGGAGTACTCGAGCGCAAGGTCCTTGTTCAAGAGATCTATCAGCTCTTCAACTGTTATCGCCATCTTCAAACCTCCTCAACATGGTTTTTGCAACCGGAAGCCGCGCGCGGCCCAAATTGACGGGTACGGATCAAGTGCCGCATGCAGCACCCCATACCAACCTTCATGGTGCGCAGCGCCATCCCGGAAGACAGATTTTACCATTTTGGAACGATATGTCCACAACAATGTCAATGGATAATGCCGCAGCCTGATCCGGTGACCATATGGCTTCTTCTATATGGTTATATGGTATGTATTTTGTATATCGGAGGCGGGCATCTGCCCGCCGGAGCGGTCGTCGGCTGCAACCGGTTGTCGCCCACTTCTTTCCGCTCTCTTGCAATGCTATTTCTCTTCACCTACGAATGTAGCCTCATATTCCGCCCGTCGCAGCACCGTATCGTATAGACCGATATCCTCGCCTTCGTGTTTGTTGATGCCCGTATAGACCAGACTCGGATCTTCATACCGTTTGAACTTGTACACCGCATCATTCATCAGGGCGCTGTTGAAGACGCCAAGGCTGACCAGAAGCTCAAAGTCTTTTACCGTCAAGCCCGTCACTTTCCTGAACAAACCCGGCTCCAACTGGGTAATCACGTCCTTAAGCGTCCGCTCCCGATAATCCGTCAGATACATGAACACGGGTATCCGAGTGGCAAACTTGATGAGTTTTTCCTGAATCTTCTTTCTGAGGTTCTTGTATTCCTTTTCTTCTTCGGTCAGTTGTTTTTTCTCCTCCGAAGATAACTTTCTATCATTAGCCTCTTTTTTCAGCTTCTTCACGGCTTCGGATTTGTTGATGATGGTCTCGATATCCTGATTGAGGTTCCTGAAGCCTTCAATGCTCATGAGCGCTTTCATCGCGGCGTCGTTATTCATGAGCCGCCGCAGTGTGTCGTTGTCCACATTCACCAATAACGCGCTTTCCCAGCGGCGGGCGAGCAAGGTCGCCGTTGTTCCGCTCATGGCCATGTCGAGCACGCCAGCCGCGTCTATCTGTCTCATGGAGCTTCCGTCGTAAGCCAACACGGGCAGGAAACGGATGAACTCCTCGACCTTCTTTTCAGGATCGTCTTCGTTGACGTTCAGGCGGCAACTGTAGTCGGCAATCTGCCTCAAGGCGCGGTCCGGTGCAAAGTCGAACACATAGCACTCCTCTTTGATAATCAGCTCTTCATTAGGCGATGTGCCGTCGGGGTTCTTGATGGTCCAGGGATTCTGCACCCGGAAGGCGGCCTGAAAGTAGGTCTCCGGGCTGGAACAGTTTCGCAGCATGAAAATACCCGTCCAGGGCCGCACCGTCACCCCCGTGGTCAGTTTCCCGCAGGTCAGGGTGATGGTTTTCGTCTTGAGGGGGTCTGCCATCGCCTCCCGCACCGGCGGCAGGGCATTCGCCCCGATCCCCGCAGCCGCCCCGGCGGCTACGATGACCTTGTAATCGCGATAGAACCTGTTCTGCCGCTTTGCCAGCAGATTA
>WGEY01000024.1 GCA_015492495.1 Deltaproteobacteria bacterium
CGAAAGGAACTCCTTCACCCTTTCGAACTCGTCGTCGGTCGCCGGCCCCAACGCAAGAACGATCTCCCTGATGAACCTGGCCTTCTTCAACTCCTCCACTATCCCGGGCATGGCCTCTCCCCTGACGTCGGAGTACAGGGCCGGCAGGACCAGGGCCACGGGTGTAACCATGGAGTAGAGCTCCAGTTCCGATTCAAGCCTTTCGATGTTGGGTTTGCCGAGCCTGTGGAGAGTGGTGATGAGGCTGCTCTGATAGAAGTCCGCCATTGTGGCCTCCGTTAAGATTGGCAGTACAGGAGATACGGTAGAAAAAGGTGTACCCAAGGCCGTTGAAAAGTACCGGTATCGACCGTAGCGGGTATTGAGCGCAACGTAAAGGGTGCAACCTGGACTCCCTGCACTTGAAGCTCAACGCGACTTTTCCATATGCCGCGACAGGTTCTTCAACGCGCCGCTTAAAACCGCCCTTTGAAGCGCCCCTTGCGGCGGGCTCAGGCCTGCCTACGCAGACATGTGCTCGCAATGCATCTTCACCTCTGTAACAAGCCTACTAAACCGTCTCCCTTCTGTCAAGTTCGCAGCTCCTTGAGCCAGCCGAGGAAGACCCTGACCTCGTCCTGATCTTCGAGGTGAAAATCCGCTTCCTCCTCGCTGCCTCCTACGAATACGGAGGTTCCACGCCCCTTGACCGCCCTGAAACCGTCCCTGTCTGTCTCGTCGTCGCCGACATACACCGGCCAGGTCGAAACAAAAGGGCTCCTTTGAAGAAGCCACTCCACCGCCCGTCCCTTGTTCCACTCGACCGGCGGGCGTACCTCAACGACCTTCTTGCCCCTGGTGATCCTCGCAAGCCCCTTCTCGACCGACGGCTGTACCACCTTCATGATCTCCGAGAGGAACTCGTCCATCTTTCCCGGGTCGAGGAGCCTGTAGTGCACGCTTATGGTGGCGCCCTTGTTCTCTACCAGCGTGCCCCCGTACCTTTCCGTGATCTCCCGCAGGCTGCGGAGAAGCACCTTGAGCTCGCCTTTCACCTCCCTGCCGAGGTCGTAGACCATGGTGAAACCGTCCGCCCATATCTCCATGCCGTGGTTTGCCGCGTATACGACACCCTCCACGGCAACGCGCTCCTTGATATCGGAAAGGGAGCGCCCGGTTATGACCGTGACGGGATAGACCGACACGAGCCCCCTCAGAAGCTCCTTCATTTCGTAGGAGAGCCTGGCCAGCTCCGGCCTGGCCACGATCGGCGCAAGCGTACCGTCGAAGTCCAGAAACAGGGAGAGCCTCCTCCCCCTGAGCATGCCTTCGAGCATACCGAGGTTCTCCAACAGGTAGCTACTCACCGTATCTCCTTCATCTCCTCGAGTATGCCCTCGACCCACCTGTAGATGTCGTACTCCTTTATGTACTCCCTCGCAACCTTCAGAAGATCCCTCTTTGTCTCCGGCTCGGTCTCTATCGCGTTCCTTATGACGTCCGCGCACCCCTCGGTGTCATAGGGGTTTATGTGTATCGAGCCCGGCACGTCCTCCGCCGCGCCGGCGAACTCGGATACGAGCAGTATGCCCTTGAGGTCCACCTGCGACGCCACGTACTCCTTTGCCACCAGGTTCATGCCGTCGTACACGCTGGTGATGACCACGATGTCCGCGGCCCTGTAAAGCGCCGCGAGGTCCTCGTGGCCGAGCCTTTTCTCAATGTACTCCACCGGGCGCCATCCCCTGGTCGAGTACTTCTCGTTCAGGTACCTGACCTTGGACCTTACCTGCTCCATGTAGCTGAGGTACGGTTCGGCCTTCCTCGTGGGCACGGCCACCTGGACGAAGGTAAACCTCTCCCGGTATTCGGGGTACTTCTCGAAAAAGGCGTCGAGGGCCTCGATGCACTTGATGATCCCCTTGGTGTAGTCGAGCCTGTCGACGCTCAGGCCCATGATCCTGCCCGAAAGGTTCCTCTCGCGCATGAACCTCCTTGCGAACCTCTCCGCCCTCTTGGAGCGCGCCGCGTTCTCGAACCACTCGTAGTCCACGCTTATGGGGAAGGCCCTCACCCTCGTGGAGTGCCCCCTCCAGTGGATGAAACCCTCCTTGACGTCGATACCCGCGCCCAGCTCCATGTCCACGCACCGCATGAAGTTTCTCTTGAAGCTCTCTATCTGGAAGCCTATAAGATCGTTTGCAAGCATCCCCTCGAGTATCTCCCTTTTCTGTGGACAGGCCCTGAAGACGTCGTAGGGCGGCCAGGGTATGTGCCAGAAGAGCGAAAGCTTCAGGTCCGGCCTTCTCTCCCTTACATACCTTGCGCACAGCGCGAGATGGTAGTCCTGGAGCCAAACGAAGACACCCTTTCTCTGCGCCTCCTCCACCACCGCGTCGGCGAAGAGCGAATTCACCTTCTTGTACCCCTCCCAGTAGGACTGCTTCAGGAAGATCTTGTCCAGCGTTATGTGGCAGAGGGGCCACAGCAGCCTGTTGGAATAACCGTGGTAGTAATCGTCCATGTCCCTCCTTGTGACGGGCACAAGGCGCATGGTATACGAGGGGTCGTCAAGGGGCACCATGATGCGCCGGTCTTTTACGCCGCGCCCGGCCGGCGTCGAAGCAACCCATACACCCTTTGAGGCGCGCATCACCGGGTCGAGCGCCGATACCAGCCCTCCCACGCTCTTCTCGGACCTGCCCTTCTTAAGTGAATAGGGCTCCCTGTTGGAGACGACGATGAGCCTGTTTCTGAAAAGCCGCCTGTTCTTCAAAACCCTGCCTCCTGGACCCTTCCTGCCGGAACCTCTACTCATGGAAATAACTCCTTGAAGCTTCCCGCGGCCCTTTGCGGGGAATACGCTCGCAAGGAACGTCTGGCCAGCGACGATCCGGCACGTTAATCAGGGCCCCAAGTTATATCCTACTACTACGCCATGCTCGACCTGTATATCCGTCTCCCTGGCCCGCGACGCATCCTCATGCACGCTTGGCACTTCAACCTCCTGCACAACCGATGCCGCTTCAGAGCCTCTTCTCAGTCTCCGCGTCAAAGACATGGAGCCTTTTTTCAGCAACCCTGAAAAAGACCCTTTGGCCTGCCCTGACCTTCCCTGCCTCTGCCCTCGCCCTGAGCCTCACCCCCACGACGTTCAAGTCCACCCACTCATAAGGCCCCACCGGCTCGGTAAGCTCGGCCTCCGCCTCAAGGCCGCCCGGAAGCGGCCTTGTATCGACCTCCACATCCTCGGGCCTTATCCCGACCATTACAGTGCCGCCGGAGGGCGCGGCCGAAACATTCGGGGAAAGGACAGCTCCGAGCGCGGCTATCCTTAACGGCTCTTCAGAGGTCACGCGCGCCCCGAACAGGTTCATGGGCGGGCTGCCGATGAAGCCTGCGACGAACACGTCGGCCGGCCTCTCGTAGAGCTCGCCTGGACGGGAACACTGGCGGACCTCGCCCTCCGAGAGGACCGCCACCCTGTCCGAGAGGCTCATGGCCTCCTCCTGGTCGTGCGTGACATACACGGTCGTTATGCCGAGCTCCCTGTGGAGCTTTTTGATCTCGGCCCTCATCTCCATCCTCAACCTCGCATCAAGGTTGCTCAACGGCTCGTCCATCAGGAAGGCCCGCGGCCTCCTTATAATGGCCCTTCCAAGGGCGACCCTCTGGCGCTGGCCGCCGGAAAGCTCCCTGGGGAGCTTTCCGAGCTGATCCCCTATGCCCAGAAGCTCCGCCACCCTGCCGACCTCCCTCGAGACCACCTCCCGCCTCTCCTTTCGCACCTTGAGCGGAAAGGCTATGTTTTCGAATACCGTCATGTGGGGATACAGGGCATAGCTCTGGAACACCATGGCGACATCCCTCCGGCCGGGCGAGAGATCCGCCACGGGCTCGTTGTCGAAGAGGATGGTGCCTTTGGTCGGCTCCTCGAGCCCGGCGATGAGGTTGAGTATGGTGGACTTGCCGCAGCCGCTCGGCCCCACGAAGGTGAAAAATTCCCTGTCCCGGATCGTAAGGTCAAGCCCCCTGATGACATCCGCCGTGCCGAAGCTCTTCCATACACCTCTCAGCGCTATATCGACCATGCAATACCTGTATTAGATGCATCTCCCCTGACATCTCATCCCCCACCGCCCTCATCCATTCATCGCCCCCATGGTAAGCCCCTCGACGATCCTCCTCTGGAAGACGAAGACAAGCACCACCACGGGCA
>WGEY01000025.1 GCA_015492495.1 Deltaproteobacteria bacterium
CCTCCTTCCTCTCTCTAAGGAGCGCCTTCGTAAGAGATGATCCCTTGCTGAAAATCCCGCAAAAGCCCTCGACGGGATCCTTCGGCAGCGGAATTATTTCGGCGTGGTCCTTTACGACCTTGATAAACAGCTTTTGGGAAGGTTTTATCCCAAGGGCCTCTCTTACTTCTTTGGGCACGACTATTTGTCCCTTGGCCGATACGGTTACAGTCGGCATTCAGCTTTACCTCCTGAAAATGATCTTACTTTTTTGTTAAAGTATAACAAGTTTGTTTCGGCTTGTCAAACCCGTTCCTTTTCTACGGTCTTTTGCAGGCCGGAAGCACGAAGGGTTTGCCAATTGTATACCCCTTTTTATGTAGTCCACACGGCCTCATGGGCATGAGTGCTTTGACGGTACATAGGAGGTTTGTAGCAGGCCGTTTCAAGGAAGCTCAGAGGGCTTTATGGAGGGAAGGTTTTACTAAATCGACATGGTGTCCACAGCCCTCTACGGTCTGCCCTGACTTTGTCCTATCAGCGAGCGATAAGGCGCTCGCAGCGTTGTTTCGATAAGGCCGGATCGAAGCTCCCTGCAGAAGACGGGGAGTCTTCTCATGTAAGGAATTATCCGATTGATTTCGCTAGCTAACCCCGAAGCCCTCTGCAGGGAATGCCTGCCTGTGCGTATGGATACGCACAGGCGCTTGAGATGCATGTTAAGACCTTCGAGTACCCTCCTGTACAATGTTGATTCATACCCTGAATTCATCGTGAAGCTCTCCGCGGCTTCGGGTGAGCTTCAAAAAAACGAGGGCGCCTCTTTACAGACGCCCTCGGTGGAAGGCGGCGCTTCGGGATGGAATGCTTAGGGTGTTTTACATGTCGGAGTTCTAAGCTGTAGATGCCGCCTTCCAAGCCCGCACCGGATGCATCCGCATCCAAACCGTATGGTACAGGGGCTCTACCCCTGTCATTAATCTCCCGCAGTGACGACGGCTCAGCCTGTGCCGGCACAGCCGTTCAATCTCTTCCCGAGTACCACCAGTGTAACCAGGCCGCCTGCAAGGAGCAGGGCCGTGGAGGGCTCGGGGACAGGGACAGCGATCGAGTTCATGTGTCCAGGGGTTCCTCCGGAGAGTACGCTCACACCGAAGTTGCTGTTGACTGACGGTCTGTACGGGTTGATCCTCTCGACGGTGAATCCACCTCCGTCCGCCCCGGTGCCCAAAAAAGCGGTATAGTCATAGCTGTCGACCACCGATCCACCGTTGTCTTTGAGGACCAGGAGCTCGCCGCTGTTGAGGAGGCTTCCTGCAAAATCCAGGACAATGAAACCGAACTCATCGAGGTCTCCGTCGCCGTCACCGTATACGGTCTCGAAGCTGTCGGTGTCCGCGTCGCTTCCATCCACAGCCTCCCTGGCCAGAACGAGAAACTCCCCGGGCAGGAGCGTTATACCCGAAAGATCGACGCTTACGCCCTCGAATGAATATCCGTCGATGTTGACCGCATCGATACCCGCGTTATAGAGTTCAATGAACTCCCCGTCGGTATCGTCTACAACATCCGGATTAAAGCCGATCTCGTTTATGATGATACCCGCCGCAGAGACCATGCCCTGGAAAAAGACCGATGCCGTAATGACCATGATGCCCACGAGAAATATCTTGCCGAGCCTTGACCTCATGATCCTTCCCTCCTGGTATTGAAGATTTCACGGCCTGCCGTATCACGGTCCGCCGTGGACTACCGGGTGTCCGCTCCACTCACGCCCGCCATCCTCCCCCGGCCGAGCCTCCTTGAAAGATAGAAGCCCGTGAGGGCGTCGATGTCTGCGGTGAGCTCCTGAATCCTCAGTACCGTTTCCATCCGCTCCTTTGTCTCCTTCGGGGAAGAGAGGTGCATCTCCACCTGGAGCCTCCTTCTCTCGAAGTAGAGCCTTGTGACCTCGTTGAGCACGTCGTCCCTCAGCTGCACCATGAGCCTCGATCTCGTATCTATTGACGTCTGGTCATCGTTCCAGATGAGGTCGCCGAGCTCCCACGTAAGCGATACGGACCATCCGCGGTCCCTTCCCTTTGTGATGTCGTCGTCCCGGTATGTTCCGCCGTAGAAGTAGCCGCTACTTTCCCAGTCCCTGCCCTCGTCGTACGCGATCTTCAGGGTCGGAAGCCAGGCCCTCTTCGCCGCAGCGCTTCTCCAGCTTCTTATCTTGTCCGGGTGTACCTCTGCGTACCTTATGGCGGCCTCCTGTATTTCCATGATAGAAGGCTCATCAGCAAAGAGCGAAAGCACATCCTTCGCACCATCTTTGAGGAGGTCATCCGGCGACACAGAGACGGTCTTGAAGACCCCCCTGTCGGTTACGGCCCAGAGGGTCCTAGCGGCCGGGGGGCCGAAGGCCAGGAACCGCACCTCGGTCGATGCAAGCCCCTTGTAGAGCTCCGTCCATCTCCCCGAGGCCTTCGAGTACCTGAAGACTCCCTTGCCTGTCGCCGCGTATACACCGTCAGGGTCAGCCGGTCCGGTCAGCAGGTGGTGTATCTTTCCGCCTGCCATGCCAAGGGTGCCGAGCGCCCTCCACGTAAGCCCCCCATCCTCGGTAAAGAAAAGTCCCCTTGTCGTATAGGCGTATACGGTGGAGCGGTCCACCGGGTCTACGGCCAGGCTCCTTACCTCCGCTCCGGCGCCGGTGTATTCGTCTGTATCGGCATCGTCGTAGGGCTCGTATCCATTGCCGTCCGCCGGGCCGCCTACGCCGAAGACCCTCTTCCAGTCCCTGCCGCTGTTCAAGCTCCGGTACACTCCCCGTCCTGTTCCTGCGTAAACGGTGTCGGGCTCTGAGGGGTGTACGGCGACCGAGGTTACCGGGACCCCGTTGGGCAGCCCCCGGCCCTTGGTCCAGTCGCCCCCGCCGTTGTTCGTCCTGAAGAGGCCCGATCCGGTGCCGACGTACACTACATCGGGACGGGCCGGATTGACGGCGACATGGAGGATGCGGCCCTCCCGGTCTCCGATGCCTTCGAGGACCCTTCTCCAGCTTTCGCCGCCGTCCCTGCTCATGTAGAGGCCGTTACCGGTCCCTGCATAGACGGTGTTTGTGTCAAGGGGATTTATGGCGATGGAGTTTATGGCATTACCCGTACCCCTGAATGAGAGGACCTCGTCCCAGCTCCTGCCCCCGTCGCCTGTTCTGTAGAGGGCGCTGGAAGAGGCCGCGAATATAAGGCCCGAACCGTCGTGGCTCACCGCCGCCACTGTGCGCAGGTCAGGCTCTTTTATGCCCCTGCCCATGTTCCTCCATACCGTCACGGAGCCGTACGCCAGGCAGGGCACAACCAGGCAGACGAGGAGGCATGCAAAACCGATCAGAACGGCACCCGGAACGGGTGCGTTTCCGGTGGACCTTCTTCCCCAGACCGGGGCGACGAATTCATGGAGTCGGTCTGCCATTTGCCAGATCCTGTATGTTGATGGAGGGTCTCCTCCGGCCGACCCTCAGTACCCGGCTTATGCGCAACACCTGCAATCCCTTGGACTTTTTTAATTTACTACAGAAAAACATTTCGATGAAACTGTACTTTTGTACAGGTCCTTACCTCAATGCGTAACGGCCCCCCATGCAGCCGCTGTCTACGATTTACCGACCATTACATTTTACCGACCATTACATTTGCGGACCGTGTGCGCCCGATCCTTTCTGTACGGCGGTTTCGTGGGTGCCTGCACGACCATTTTTCTGTTCAATAGCAAGACCGTTTGCGGTATAATTAAAGTTTAAAGAAACTCTGATTAGTTCGTCATTGCTTCGCTGCGCAATGACGAGACAGGCAATAAAGAAGAGTTTCCCTAAAGTTTCAGGTTCGGCGGTTCCTTTACCGCAGCAAGCCGCGGGGGCCGCAACACCTGGTATCTTCATTTCCGGAAATGTCTGTACGCAAGATACTTATATACCCTGATCCCTTTTTAAGGGAAAAGGCGGAACCTGTGGAGAGGGTCGACTCTGCTGTGAAGGAGCTCATCGATGACATGGTCGAGACGATGTACCATGGCCGTGGGTTGGGGCTTGCAGCGACCCAGGTGGGAGTGTGCAAGCGGGTTATCGTGCTCGATGTCCCGGAGCCCCATGACGAGAGCGTTCCGGAGGAAAGGAGGCCGGAGCCC
>WGEY01000026.1 GCA_015492495.1 Deltaproteobacteria bacterium
CACTATAAGTGTCCGGATGCAACATAACTTGGTAGAGCCTTGTAGGAAGGCTTTGTAGGAAAACTATGTAAAAAACTGTGTGAAAGATATTGACAATGGTGGCTTTTTCATAGATGCTTCGTCACTTCGTTCCTCGCAATGACTACTTGGAAGCTGCCTCGCCCGTTGTGCCTCCACTGTCATCGCGAGGGGCGAAGCCCCGAAGCGATCTCGTCTTAAAACGGTGATACCTCCCGGGGTCGCTTCGTCGCTTGCGACTCGCAATGACGGCTTAAAAGTTGCCGCGCTCGTAATGACAGTTATAAAGTCTAACAGAGCTAAGGGCTTTGGCCCGAAGTGAAGCTGTCTCACAGGTCATCATACAGGTCACGCCATGACCTGTTAAAACCGTTAACCAGGGAAATCTTCTTTTGCCTTGAACCACCCTTTATCTGCTTTTCTCTCGTAATTGCATTCTCAGGATCGTCGAAGACCTCGTAATAAACCAGCTTGGTTAAGTTATACTTCTTCGTAAAACCTTCCGTCAATTTTTCCTTGTGTTCATATACCCGTCTTTTCAGGTCATTTGTCACTCCGGTATAAAGGACCGTATTACGTTTGTTTGTCATTATATAAACATAATACCGCCGGTTCATCTTCGGCAATAAGGGAACTTCTGAAATTTATTTTCGATATCATTGCGAGGGATGCAAACCCCAAAGCAATCTCTGAATTCTATCTCCAAAACTTACTGAGATTGCGGAGCCTGTTCCGAGCGCAAGCGAGGAATCTCAGCTTCGCAATGACCTCCCCTACTGTCGTCGTGATGACGGTTACGGGTAATTGCGAGCGAAGGGCCGCCAGGCCCCGAAGTAAAGCACCGGAACGCCCGCTGGCTCTCGCCGAGACGGACATAAACCTCCCATGCCGTCATCGCGAAGGGCGTTAGCCCTGAAGCGATCTCGTATCAAACCGGTGATGCCCCGGGGCGCAAGGACGGCTTAAAAGTTGCCGTGCATCAAAGAACGCCGCAATCAAGTCACATCAAGGCCCGTCTGCCTCCCTCGGCAGCACCACCGTGAACTTCGTTCCCCTTCCTTCCTCGCTCTCCACGTCTATTCTTCCGTTGTGCGCCTCCACTATGGTCTTGCACTGGTAGAGGCCGATACCTATGCCCTTCTTCTTTGTGGTCTTGAAAGGCCTGAAAAGCGAACCGGCTATGAACTCCATGCTCATTCCGGGACCGTTGTCAGCTATGGAGACCTCGACGCAGCCGTTGCTCGCCCCGGTCGCCACCATTATCTCGCCGCCGTTTGTATCCACAACGTCGTACGCGTTCGCCAGTATGTTGTGCACGACCTTCTGTATCTCGTCCGGGTCCAGCACCACGGGCGGCAACTCGCCGAGCTCCTTTCTGACCGTAACGGACCGCCTGCCGTTTACGCTCAACCCTTTGAGCGTATCTTCCACTATGGCGTTGAGGTCGCACTCCTGCTTCTTGATCCCCTGTGCACCCGCGTCCCGCGGCATGGAAGACAGCCTCGTCATGAGGTTCTTCATCTTGGCGACGGTGCTGTTTATGGTCTGTATGGCATCCTCGCGGAACTCGGGATCATCCATGTTAGCCGCGGCGTTCTGCGCCACGAGCGACAGCGTGTGCGTAAGGTTCTTGAGGTCATGCATTATGAACGAAGAGACCCTGTTGAAGGCCGCCATCTCCCTGGAGCGCGCAAGCTCCTCGGCCTGCCTCAGGTTCAGCATATGCGCGGCGGACTGCCTGCCTATGGTCTTGAGGATGTCGTAGTCCTCGTAGTTGTACACATCACCTATAACCCGCTCACCGAGAACAATGATCCCGAGGAACTCATCAGCGCTCTTTAGCGGAACGAGCAGCGCGGCCCTCATCTCGCCGAGTATGGCCGCGTTCTTCTCGCCTATGTACCGGTCTTCGCCGCCTGCCCCGAGCTCCTTCAGGTTCACTATCCACTCCTTTTTATCGAGAAGCCCCAAGAGCTCGTCGCCGGCGCTCATGATGTAACCGTCCTTCAACGTGACACCCACGGTATCGACCGGTCTGAACACCTTCTTCTCCCCGTCGTAGAGCCACATGGTAGCGTTCTTGGAGCCTATGGTGTCTATGGCCGCCTCTAGTATCGCCCTGTGAAGGTCGCCCTCGGTCTTCATCGAGCCCAGCCTATGGGTAAGGCTCAGCCACTGCGTCCTGTAGTCGTACCTGTCCCTGTAGAAGTGCTTGTCTATGGCGACCCTGAGCCTCCTCCTGATCTTGTCTGAGAGGAAGAAGGCGGCGAGGACCAGGAGTGCGATGAACACGAAGAGTATGTAGGCCGAGCGGTTGAGTCCGCCCCCGAAGTGCTTTATGCCCTCGCCCACCATCCCTACGACGAGGAGGTAAGCGCCCACAGCCACGAGGGTGACGGAGTTGTACACCATGTAACGCGACACCGTCACGTTGATGTCCATGAGCCGGCTGCGGAGCATGGAGAAGGCCATCAACAGGACCGATATGGTTACTACGACCCCCTTCACAGGCAGAAGCGCCGGGTCCATGACACGATACAGGAGAATATGGCTCACGTAGAAGACGTAAAATGCCGTTACGGCACCGACACCGATAAGAAGGTATTTTATGCGCCACCTCGACACTCCGGAAGAGGCCCTGAGGGTGTGCTCGAGGTTTATGAGGATGAGTATCAGGCTCAGGAAGAGCAGTATGTAGAATACGTAGCCCGCGGTATCGATGGGCAGGAGCCTGCCGCGGCCCACTGAAATGAACGCTGTACTGCCCGACAGCATCAGTCCTGCCAGGAGGAGGAAGCCGGCGGCAAGCCCTGCCGTTACCCAGCGATATCTCTCAAGGCCTTCCTTGCTGTTGCTTCTGGCGAAGGTCAGAGAGAAAACGAGCCATGGAACGGCAAGGAGCATTTCGCCTGTCATGGCCGCGCGCAGCCAGTAGAGCGGCGCTTCCG
>WGEY01000027.1 GCA_015492495.1 Deltaproteobacteria bacterium
CCTTAACTGCATACGCCTCTCGGGTAAGGTGACGACTTCCCTCAAAAGCCTGTCCAGCAAGGTCTCGATCTTTTCCAAAAGGTGGGGAGTAAGGGGATGAAGGGGGTCGCCGGGCGCCCTTGCAGCTCGCCGCGGAGGGTTTCGGTGGTAACGGGACCGGAGACGGTACTGGTTATTTACGGATGACCTCCACGCCGGCCCTCGCCATATCCTTGGGTACCTCGGTAAACACCACCATAACGGGTATGGTTCCCTTGGGCGGGACGGTGCCGCCCGAGACCACCCCGAAGTGCTTTAGAAGCTCTTCGTTTGTCAGTGTCTTCAACTCCTCGCTGGACAAGATCCTTCCCGGAGACACCCTTCTGGCGGCCACGATCCTGCCTTCACCGTTGTATACCACCCCTCTCACCATGGTTATCTCCTGCGGCTCCTCGGAGAAGTTCCTTATCCTCGCCTCTATGGCGAGGACCCTGCCGATATGCACGTTGTCTTTAAATGTGGCGCTGAGCTTCTCTATCCTCAACGGCGAGGGTGCGGAGACTGACCGTGCCGGTCCAACGGCTCCGCTGAAGTAGACCGCGGCCCCGCCCCCGTAAAGGAGGATAAATACAAGTACAATGACAAGCCACCTGCCCAGGCCCTTTCTCGTCGGGGGTTCATCATGCTGCGGCTCGGCGGGGGGTGCCTGAATGTAAGAAGCGGGCTCAGGCTCTTCGGTGGGCTCTTCCCCTTCAAAGTCGCCCTTCTCATCCTGCCTCTCTTCCATCCCTGGCTCATCCTTGCCGGAAGGTCCGGACCCGTTTTCAGCTGACAGCGGTTCAGGCTCCTCATACAGGTCTGGAGGGGTCTGAAAAGGTGTCTCTGTCCCTGACTCTTCGGACTCCACAGGAGGCAGGCCCTCTTCCAGCATCTCTCCGATGGACACGACCTCCACCTCTTTTTCATCTTCCTCTTCTTCGCCCGCATCCATATCCAGTCCCGGCTCCTCTTCGACCCCGAGGTCCTCTCCAGTCCCTTGCTCCTCATGGATGGATGGCTCGCGGTCTTCTGCGGCATCCTCCGCCGCAGAAGACCCTTCCTCTTTTTTAAAGCCGAAACCGGTCTCCTCGAGTGTGGCTTCCAGGGTCAACCCTTCTCCCTCTTTTACCTCATCTTCTTCTCCTTTTTTATCGAGGTCGAGATCGAGCTCCAGCCCCGAGGAAGCGGCCTCCCCTTCTGTCACACCCTCGAGCCCAAGGCCTTGCTCATCGAGAGAGGTCCCTTCCCCGGATTTCCCCTCTTCAAAGACCGGCCACTCCGGCAGCTTGTCCTCTTCCTCTAAATCAAGCTCCACAGCGGACGGCGACCTCCTGGCAGCTGCCTCCGGCTCCTCGGCGTTATCCTCCTCACCAAGGAATGAAAAGTCTTCGAGGCCGAAGTCTTCAGGTTCTTCCTGATCGCTCTCTTCTTCGCCCAAGGCTGGTTGTGCTGGTTCAAGGAGGGATTCTTCAGCAGGAGGCCCTTCGGGTTGAAGCGGGGAGGTGTCGACAGGCTCTTTCTCTTCGGAGGCATCATTAGGGGACGTCCGGCTCCCTTGCCTGTTCACGGTAAATATGTGTTGACATCTTGAACACTTGACCTTCAGTTCCCTGTCTCTTACCCTGGAGTCATCAAGGCGAAACCTTGTCCGGCAACCTTCGCACTCTATTATCAATATCATCACCCCTCGGCCTGTATATATCAAAGATCGGCCTTTTCCTGTACAACTTTAGCACAAGGAATTTCGGAATTCAAGTGACCCCGGCGGGAGGTAAGCGCTCACTGTCGTATTCATTTTGTGCCTTGACACCCGGTGCGCCAGAATATATGCTAACCTGAAAAAGCAGGGCGGTCGCGCCCGCGGACCGGTTATGGCTGAAGGCTTGAAACCCCTATACTCCCCCGAGGAGATACGCTCCACAATCGGCAGGCTCGCCGGCGAGATACGGGCCGACTACGCATCGAGAACACCGATCCTTGTAGGGGTGCTGAAGGGCGCCTTCGTCTTTCTGGCCGACCTTATAAGGGCGCTGGAGATGCCGGTTGAAGTGGACTTCATACGGCTGAGCTCTTACGGAACCAGGGACGTGCCCACACCGAAGGCGGTCATCACAAAGGACATCGAGCTCTCTGTGGAGGGCAGGGATGTACTCGTCGTTGAGGACATAATAGACAGGGGAACCACCATAGAGGCGGTTATGGACCATCTCGAGGGCAAAAATCCCGCGACCCTCAGGTTGTGCACACTTCTTTTGAAGGAGGGCGGGGGGACGGGGCGCAAGATCGATTACATCGGCAAAGAGATCGGCGACGGGTTCGTAGTGGGTTATGGAATGGATTACAAGGAACGTTACAGGGAGCTTCGCGCCCTTTATACAATCGATACAAAGGACGGAGGTGACTAGGTGCCGCTTCCTCCGCTCGTACTCTCGCTGCTGAGACCAGAGGCCTATCCGGACAGGCCTTCCGAGGTGACCCTCCAGCAGACGCACATCTCTTACCTTTTTTTCACGCCCGAGCATGTCTACAAGGTGAAAAAACCCGTGAACTTCGGCTTCCTTGACTTCACCACACTTGCAAAGAGGCTGCGCTTCTGCAGGGAGGAGGTAAGGCTCAACAATAGACTTGCGCGGGGCGTGTACATAGGTGTCGTACCCATAACAAAAGACAACGGCGCATACAGGATGGAAGGCAAGGGGAGCCCGGTGGAGTATGCCGTAAAGATGAAAAGGCTCGCTGCGGAAAACATGCTCGACAGCATGATCAGGAACGAATCGGTCACCACGCGGATCATAGACAGGATCGCGGAAAAGATCGCTGCATTCCACAGGTATGCCGAGACCTCGACGCAGATATCCGCCTTCGGCAGCCTCGAAACCATACGCCAGAACACCGAGGAGAACTTCATCCAGATCATACCCTATAAAGGAAAGGGCAAGGGAAAGACCATCGGTGAAAAGAGGTTTTCGGAGATAAGGTCCTTCACCGAGGCGTTCCTTGAAAGGAACGCCTCGGTGTTCAAGGAGAGGATCGAAGGGGGGTTTATAAAGGACTGTCACGGCGACATACACAGCGAGCACATATCGGTCACCAACGGCATAAGCATCTTCGACTGCATAGAGTTCAACCAGAGGTTCAGGTATTCGGACACAGTGGCCGACGCGGCGTTCCTTTCCATGGACCTTGAGTTTCGCGGCAGGGGAGACCTTGCGCGCATCTTCGACGATGCCTATTTTTCCTATGCGTCGGATCCGAGGGGTAGGCTGCTCCTTGATTTTTACAAATGCTACCGGGCGTTTGTAAGGGGCAAGGTTGAAAGCTTCAAGCTGACCGAACAGGAAGAGACCCCTGAGGACAAGCGGGCCGCATTTCTCAGCGCGATACGGTACTTCCGCCTTTCGCACCTCTATGCAACCGGGGGGTACAGGCCGATAATGTTCATTGTCTGCGGCCTTACCGCGACCGGTAAGACCACACTGGCCCGCATCATGAAGGAGATGACCGGCATGTTCGTCCTTTCTTCGGACGCGGTCAGAAAGGAGCTCTTTGCTGTGCCTGTTGGAGAACACAGGTATGAGCGTTTCGGCGAGGGCATCTATTCGAGCGAGGCCACCGATAGGACATACTCTGCGATGATTGAAAAGGGCGGCGGATTCCTTGCATCCGGCCGGTCGGTGATACTCGATGCGACCTTTTCCAAGAAGAGGTACCTCGAGGATGCCAGAAGGGTGGCGGACAGAAACGGTGCCATGTTCTTCGTGGTCGAGTGCGTGGCAGATGACGACACCATAAAAAGGAGGCTCGACAAGAGGGCCGCTGAGAAGGGTACCCTTTCCGACGCCACATGGCAGATATACCTGAAGCTCAAGGAGCGCTTCGAGGGTATCGACTCACCCGATCTGAGGCTGTCCACGGACAAGCCACCCTCGGTTCTTGCAAGGCTGCTCATAGAAAGGCTGTTTACAGAAAGGCCTTAAATGCATACGGGGGTATTCCCCGTACGTGTCTGCCTGCGGCTTAAAGGGTATCAAAAAGTGATTGAGTGCGGCCGGAGGTTGTGGTTTAATTAACGGTGATGGGAGGATACTTTTCTGTTGTACTTGTAAGCGGCGGGCTCGACAGCGCTGTGGCCGCCGCCATGGCGGTGCGTGAGGGAGATGTCGCTTTCCTTCACGTTAACTACGGGCAGAGGACCGAAAAGAGGGAGCTTGAGGCGTTCAATGCCCTCGCGGACCACTACGGTGTAGGCAAAAGGCTCGTCGTGGACCTCGGCTATCTTAAGGACATAGGGGGCTCCGCACTAACGGACCGTACGATAGATGTCCCCGGCGGAGACCTTGCGAGGGAGGGTATCCCTGTAACCTATGTACCCTTCAGAAACGCGCACATGCTCTCGGTCGCCGTCTCCTGGGCAGAGGTCACCGGCGCCAACAGGATCTGTATCGGTGCCGTGGAGGAGGACAGCTCCGGTTATCCGGACTGCAGAGAGGTCTTTTTCCACGCCTTTGAGAAGGCGGCGGGCGCCGGTACCAGGCCCGAAACCTCTATAGAGATCGCCACCCCTCTCATACACATGAAGAAGAGGGATATCGTGGCCAAGGGGGCTGAGCTGAATGTACCGTTTGAACTCACATGGTCCTGCTACAGTGCCGAGGAGCTGGCATGCGGTGTGTGCGACTCCTGCCTCTTGAGGCTCAGGGGCTTCAGCGAGGCGGGCCTTGAGGATCCGCTTCCGTACGCAACCCCCGGGCACAACCTAAGGGAGGGTGGAAGTTGACCTTTACGGAGTTTCTCAGGCAAAAGAAGGGAATCGATCCAGACGGCAAGGACCTGGGCGAGCTGATGGACGAGTACTACGACGAGTACACCGAGATGTTGCGGCACCTGAAGGACGGCTGCGGAACGGGTTAAGGACATGGTGTCGGGCAAAGATCCGGGGCATCGTCCATGAGCGCAGAGATGTCAAGGTGGCGGGTGCCACCACGGGTACCGAGGCCAGTAGTAAGGGCCGTATGGAGGATAGTACCACCAGGGAGGGGCTTCCGGAGGATAGGCCCTCTCGACCACCTCCTCGAAAAGATGCATCTCCATGGGCTCGACTACGGGATAGGGGTAGTTCGCATCTCCTATCTTCTGCAGCCTTATGCCCCTGATAATCCCGGCCACTGTTATCCTCTTCCGCGGGCTGTAGACGAAGGCGTCGAGGTAGCCCGGAGAAGAGATGAGGAACCTGCCCCCGCCGGCCGTCAAAACGCGGCCTGTCGGCCTGTAGGCGGGGCCGAGCCTTGTCTGCAGGATCTCTATAATGGTTGAGTCAGCGAGGTTTTCGACCTTGATTATAATGCCTCCCCAGAGTATCTTACGGCCAGTGTACGCCTCTGGCATAGCCTGAACCATGGAAATGGTAATATCCCTTTCGACCTCGTCGAGCACTTTTTTCGAAATAACCGGCGCGCAGCCGCCAAAGATTAAAAGTGTCAATATGGCTACGGCTCTTTTCAAGACATACCTCCCGGCCCAACGACCGTTTCGGCCTACAGGTTTGACGCCCTTCTGGCAAACCGTCCGGGGCGTACACCTTCAATTCTATACCATCCCATGGGGACGTCAATGATGAAATCGATGGATGCTGCAGAGATGGAGGCGTTGAGGATCGCTCCTTACGGTGTTAAGAGCAAGGACTCGAGAGGCAGGCGCCACCCTGAGCCCGAGCATCCTTTCAGGACGGCCTTCCAGAGGGACAGGGACCGGATAATACACTGCAATGCATTCAGAAGGCTCGAGTACAAGACCCAGGTCTTTGTATACCACGAAGGGGACCATTACAGGACAAGGCTTACGCATACCATAGAGGTAGCGCAGATATCGCGTACAATCGCAAGGGCGCTGGGGCTGAACGAGGACCTTTCCGAGGCCATAGCACTTGCACACGACCTCGGTCACCCTCCCTTCGGCCACACGGGAGAGAAGGTACTGAACGAGCTCATGCTCGATGAGGGCGGCTTTGAGCACAACGCCCAGAGCCTGAGGATCGTCGAGGAGCTGGAAAAACGCTACCCAGGGTTCAATGGTCTAAACCTCTCCTGGGAGGTACGGGAAGGGATCATAAAGCACAACTCCGAACACGACAGGCCCGGTGATGTTGATGAGTACGCAAAGGACGAGCTCCCCTCGCTCGAGGCCCAGATCGTTGACATCGCCGATGAGATCGCCTACAACAACCACGATATAGATGACGGGCTTTCGTCCGAGATGATGGCGCCGGAGCAGTTGAAGGAGGTGGATCTCTGGCGCGAGGTCTTTGAAGAGGTCTCCGAAAGGTTTCCCGACCAGGACTTCAAGATACTGAAGTATCAGACGGTGCTGAGGATAATAAACCTCCAGGTAACAGACTTGGTGGACACCATGCGAAGGACCATCGAGGAGGAAAGTATAGACTCTACTGCGGCGGTAAGGCGGAGGAGCTCACCGGTTGCGCGTTTCAGCCCGGAAATGGCAGAGAAAAACAACCAGTTGAAACGCTTCTTAAACGAAAACCTGTACAACCACTACAGGGTGCTGAGGATGGCTGACAAGGCCGCCAGGATACTGAAGGGGCTCTTCGAGGTCTATTCAAAGGAGCCCAAGCTCCTGCCGCCGCACTTCTTCTCCAAGATAGAAAAGGTGGGGAAGGCCAGGCTCATCTGCGACTACATCGCCGGTATGACCGACAGGTTTGCACTGGATGAGTACAAAAAACTCTTCGATCCCTACGAAAAAGTATGACATTTGTCAACCTTAAGTATTGACATAACGTTTCAAAGTGTCTATAATCAACTAACCGCTTGAATAAGCTGCGGGGTGAGGGACGCCCCAATTGGCTTGCCTTTTCACACCACATTCTTGAGAGAGCATGCATCAGGGATTTGATACAACTTTGAGACTCCTCACTCGAATGACAGACGGCCTTTTTGTTCTCCTAAGTCAATCAGGAATAAGAATTAGTCTGTGAAAAGTTGGACCGAGAGAGGGCTCGCTCTTAGAACTCTTTGGTTGTATCTGTGGTACAGTAGACGCTGTTTGGCAGTACTGTAAACCTCTATGAACGGCTTGCCTTGATGCGCACCCCGGAGCAGCCTCCGGTTAGGATGTGGTGTAATACGCCTAAGGGCCCGCAGGCACAAGTGCATTAATACAAATGGAGCGTGGTATGCGCCGTGACGGGCGCATGTTGCAGGGCAGCGCCGGGTACAACAATATCAATATCCTATCAAGCCCCGATTACCCGGGCGGTTCCTGCCGACACTGCAATATATAAACGACATCTGTTGCTGTCTGCTGCTTTTGTGTGTAAAATAAGCAGCAGAACATATTGTCTACAAAAGAGGTTACAACCAGAGCCGAAACGCTACACTATGACCATTGGTCATTATCAAGGAGAAATTAAAAATGGAGATAAATTACACAGACATAGTTACGAGGATGAAGGAGGCCGCCAAGCTTAAGAACGACTCGGCCGTTGCAAGGGTGCTTGGCGTCACCCCACAGGCGCTCTCCAACTACAAGAAAAGGGGCAGGATGCCGACCAATCTGGTAATCAAGTTCGCCTCCCTCTACGGCTTCTCTGTCGACTGGCTCCTGACCGGCAGGGGCAGCGTGAAGGCCGGCAGGGAAAGGACCGTTGGGTACGTTGGTGAGGCGGTGCCGTATGTAAAGGAGGCTGAAGAGGAGCTCGAGAGGACCCTTGAACTGACGCCCCTCAACCCTGACGAGATAATATACATCGGCAAGCTCCTCAAGATACTGCGCAAGGCGAACAAATCAACGGTCACCGCCATAAAGTGCAGCATCGATGCCTTCCTGAAGTCAGTGGAACAACCGGATATTCACAAAAAGATCGGCACGGAAGGGTCTGTGTGCGGAAAGAGGCCGGAAGAGCAAAGCGCTTGAGCCGACCTGTTCACGGCCTGCCTTAGGTCTCGATGAAGCCCGGACATGGCTGAGTACTCCATTCCTCCAAAGGGTCTTATCCTCAGGAAACGGCACATAAGGCCGACCGCTGGGAGGGCTATGCCGCGTATCCGAAGCGCTCCCCTCGCTTGAAGACATGCAACGAGCTATCAAGAAAAGACCTCTTTTGAATATTCCCTGCAGATGGAGCTTCAAACCCTGTGAAGCCCCGCGTACCGGACCGGTTCTCGATCTCTTCCATTGACCTTGCCCCTTCCGTTATGTTACTTTCTGGGTTAAATGAAGTCCTTGTCAACAGACTGGCTTGAGGCCGAAGCATGGGAGCGCTCCGGGCCTGCGTCCTCCCTGCTCCTGCGGTGGAGACGGTTGCTTACCTCCAGGGATTCGCTCACAGATGAACTTGAGAACATCTTCGGAAAAGAGGTGGGGGTGGAGCTGAAACGGACGGGGCTTGAACGGATCGGCAGGGAAGTGTCGGAATACCTCGGTGTCGATCCATCTGAAGAGGCTCTCGTAAGAGAGGTCTGGCTGACCGTCGACAACAAGAGGGTGGTATACGCCCGCAGTGTTTTCCCGGTTTCCTGCACCGATGCGAGGCTTCTGGACATCCTGGCCTCGAGCAATGAACCCTTGGGAAAGATACTGTTGTCCGAGGGAATACGCTTCGGCAAGGACATGCTGGAGATAGGGCTCGTTGAAGGCGAAGACCTCGGGCTTGACGGGGGCCAACACCTCCTTGCAAGGAGGTACAGGCTCTTTAAAGTCGATGATTCGGGCGGCTGCACAGTCAACGCCGCTGTGACAGAGGTCTTCGGTACGGCGGTTATCCCGGCTGAATCCTTCCGGGCTGTGGATTGAAGGTTGCCGCCCGTCCAAAGTTTTAGGAGCAGGCCTTGGCTTCAACAACCACGCTCACAACAAAGCTCGTAGCGGTATCCGACCTGATCCGCCTTCCAAAGCAGTACGGCACGGCACTGGTGCTCTGCCCGACGCTCTGGGCCCTGTTTGTCGCCTCCGGCGGAAGGCCCAAAGCGCACCACCTGCTCGTGTTCACCGCGGGCTCGTTCCTCATGAGAAGCGCCGGTTGCGTCATAAACGACGTGGCCGACAGACACTTCGACCGGCACGTGGAAAGGACGAGGACCAGGCCGCTTGCAGAAGGTAGGCTGAGCGTGGGTGAGGCGCTTTTTATCTTCGCCGCGCTTTCGATTACGGCGTTCATGCTCGTTCTTACATTGAACCGCCTCACTATCGGACTCTCCTTCGTGGGAATAGGCCTTGCGTCCGTGTATCCTTTCGTCAAGAGGGTGAGCTTCTTCCCCCAGGCATTTCTGGGCATGGCCTTCGGCTGGGGGGCGATAATGGCCTGGTCGGCTGTGCGCGGCAGCATAGGGGGTGTGGCTCTCCTGGTATTCGTGGCCAACGTCTTCTGGTCCATGGCGTATGATACTATATACGCGCTAATGGACATGGAAGACGATCTCAAGGTGGGTGTGAAGTCCACGGCCATCTTCTTCGGCAAGCGTGTCCATGGTGCGCTTGTTGTGATGTACACAGCGATGACGGTTACGCTGTGGACCGCGGGGCTTGTCGCAGGCCTCGGCCCATTCTATCATGCCGGGGTCGCCGCCTCCTATGTCTTCTGCCTCGTCATAGTCTACAGGGTATGGGCAAACCCGACGAGGGAGACGGCGTTCAGGGGGTTCGTGGCCAATGTGTGGGCCGGGGTGTTGATCCTTTTTGCCATAATAATCGACATGAACAGCAACATGATACTTTAAAGACAGCAGAGACTTGTCCATGATCTACACTGACATGAGGGCCTTCTTGAGCGCCCTCGAATCAAGAAACCTTCTCAAG
>WGEY01000028.1 GCA_015492495.1 Deltaproteobacteria bacterium
AGTCCGGAGTTGAACCCCATGGAACGGGTATGGAAGTTGACGCGCAGGCTCTGCACCCATAACCGTTACTTCCCGACCCTCGAAGAGCTGGTCGGAACCGTGTTCCACCAGTTCGGTGCCTGGCGGAAACCAAACGAAACACTCCAGAAACTATGCGCAATAATTTAAGACGCTATGTATAAAACAAGAAATATTGCCTTGTAGTAAGGTATGCCGAAAACACTTAACCTGATCTTCAAAAACTCGTTCAGCAACACCATGTCGTTTGGTGTTACCGTGCTGACCACACTTTTCCTCACGCCGTTTATAATTCATTCGTTGGGGGACAGCGATTACGGTATATGGGTGTTAATAGGTTCGATATGTGGTTTTTACGGCCTGTTAGACTTAGGTATAAGTTCATCGGTAGTAAGGTATGTATCGAAGTTCATCGCGATCGATGATTCAGATAATATCAACGGCACTGTTAATACCTGCCTGTTTTTGTATTCAATAATAGCAGTTTTTATCCTGATTTTTGCATGGGTGCTTTCTATTTTACTCCCGTTGGTTGCAAAAATACCCACGGGCAGGGAGTCTGTTACATCGGCGGTTCTTATCGTCTTAGGCGCAAGTCTGGCACTCTCGTTCCCAGCTCGTGTGTTCCGTGGTGTTTTGCAGGCCGTGATGCGATATGACATCGCAAGTGGTGTAGAGATTGTGATTACCTTGCTCCGTGCACTCTCGATAGTCGTTGTGCTTGAGAGTGGACACGGCCTTATAGCCTTGGCTCTTGTAACACTTGCCGCAACGATCGTTCAGCTATGTTTGTATTCTTTTTTTGCTTTCAAGAAGTATCCTTTGCTGAAGCTCGGCATAGGCTTTATAGAAAAGCGGAAGGTCAAGGAGATTTTTAATTACAGTATCTTCAAGTTCATAGCTTCCTTAGGGGACGTTCTCAGGTTTAACCTCGACTCTGTGTTAATAGGGGCGGTTATATCCGTATCGGCTATAACACCGTATGCCGTGGCACAAAGGCTGATCAGATACTTCATGACTCTTGTCAGCGAGATATTCACCGTGACAACACCGCTTTACAGCTCCTATGAAGCCAAAAGCGAAAATATATCCATTCAGAAGTTGCTAACTAACAGCACCTTCTATTCGGCCCTCATCGCGTTTTTTATAGCAGCGATGTTTATTATTTACGGAGATACTTTTATTACGCTTTGGATCGGGGCAGAGTATTCTCAAAAGGCTTATATAGTGCTCGTGATCCTTTCGATATCTTTTGCCCTTGCGCTTGCACAAAATCCAACTATTGTAGCCGCCTACGGCATAGAAAAACACAAGATGCTGGCAGTGATAACCGTTTTTGAAGGAGTTGTCAACCTGATTCTAAGTATAATACTTGCAAAGAAGATGGGGCTGGTGGGAGTAGCCTTAGGCACTGCAATTCCAATGGTAATAACAAAAGCCATTATACAGCCGGTTTATATGTGTAGAGTGATAGGTCTTTCTTGGGCAAGCTACTTTAAGGACTGTTTTTTTGTGAATGTGTTGATCGCGATTGTGTTTACACTCCCGCACTTAGCAGCCAAGAGATACATCCAGATAGACAGTTTTTATCAGCTTGTCGGTGCTGTCGTGGTAAGCAGTGGCGTATTCATTCTTCTCTCTGTATCATTTTTAAGTGTTGAACAAAAAGCATTTTGGAAGTGCCGTCTGTCGGACTTGAAAGGAAGGTTTGTTTACAGGGCCGGTGATGGTGCATAGGGTAAAGAGAGTGCTGCGCTACAACTTGGAGTTTGTTGGGCATAGTGTGTCTGATGTTGTGCGGTCCAGGAAAAGAGTGCTTTATTTCGGATGGCTGGGTGAACGGAATTTCGGCGATGAAGCGCTCTTTTATTGCATAGAGAGGCTTCTGACGGACAAAGTACGGCTCTATGGTTCAAACAAGGTAAGTAGACTTTTAATAAGGAATTTTTTGGAAAAGCATTACTTCGACTTTCTGATGTTGGGAGGCGGTACATTCATAAATGTCAACAAAGAGGTGGTTGACTATATAAACGACAAAAGAAAGTATATCCAAGATATGGTCGTTTTTGGAACAGGAGCCGTGAACGGTGAGTTCTGGGAGTCGGTGAAGGGGTGGAGAGACATGTCGTATGAGTGGGCAGATATACTGTCGTATTGTAGGTTGATCGGCGTTAGGGGGCCAGACTCACTTGAGTATCTCAGAAAACTTGGGATAGATCACGCCAAAGTTATAGGCGATCCTGTGCTTATCCTTGGATATGACATGGTCAAGAAAAAGGAGCGCAAAAAGCGGGTTGGAGTAAACTTCGGGTTTTCCAGAGATAGACTTTGGGGAAAAAGTGACCTGCGGTTCGCAAAAAAAATACTCTCCGTGTGCAAAGTGCTGCATACCCATGGGTGGGATATCAGTTTTTTTAGCGTATGGCCCACGGACACTTCTTTCATTAAGGAGTGTTTAGACAGCGAATTTGCCGGCAGCATTGAGTTCGATATTTTTAATGCTTGGGAGCATGACATATCGACTGCTATGAAGTATTTTGACGGCATAGATGTATTTATTGCCGAGAAGCTACATGCAGGTATAGTTGCTGCCTGTACTTATACTCCTTTCATAATGTTCGAGTACAGAACAAAGTGTAGGGACTTTATGAAAAGTGTTGATTTGCTGGATTTGAATATAAGAACCGATAGAGTTGATATAGACCGTGTTGTATATGAGGTGAATTCCCTGTATGAAGATGTCGATAGGTACCAGAGACATCTATATGAACGTGTGCAGTTTTATAGACAACAGTTGAAAGATTTTGCTGGACAAATTTTGACAACATTTGACTGTTGATGTGGATAAATGAAATCCATATTCACCATTGACATAGAAGACTGGTTCCATATTCTGGACCTTGATTCTGCCCCGGAATTGAGGCAATGGGACAGGCTCCCGTCGCGTGTCGAAGGGAACTTTAGGAAGCTCCTTGATATCTTCGACGAAATGGGCGTTCGTGTCACCTGCTTCTTCCTCGGATGGGTCGCAGAGAGGTTCCCGAACCTTGTAAAAGATGCGGCCGGAAGGGGGCACGAGACGGCCTCACACGGCTACTCTCATGCCCTCGTCTACAGGATGTCAGAAGACGAGTTTCTCGATGACGCCGTTAAGTCCAGGAAGATAATAGAGGACATAACGGGTGAGCCGGTACGTGGGTACCGCGCGGCGGGTTTTTCGGCGACAGAGGATACCCCCTGGTTTTTTGAAAAGCTTATCGAGGCGGGATACAGCTACGATTCCTCCGTTTTTCCGGCATCGAGGGGGCACGGGGGGATGGACATCGATCACTACGCGCCGCACCTGGTCAAGTGTGGTGCGGGAGAGCTCGTGGAAATTCCTTTGACCGTCATCGATGTGATAGGGAGGCCGCATTGTTTCTTCGGCGGCGGCTACCTGAGGCTTTATCCGTACTTTCTGATAAGAAAGATGGCGCTGAAGGTGTTGGATGAGCATCGGCCAGTGGTATTTTACGTCCACCCGAGGGAGGTAGATCCTGACCAGCCGCGGCTTTCGATGAACATGAAGAGGCGGTTCAAAACGTATGTCAACCTGAAGACGACCGAGGACAAGATAAGGAAGATACTCAGGGACTTCGACGTGACCACCTGCGCATCTTACATAAATGAAAACGTGGGAGTGTTCAGGGAGGTTTGTGCCGAAGAAGAGTACGTGGGGGCGGTCTGACTTAAGCCCTCCACATCAAGCCGCGATGGATGCCCGTCAGTGCAGGAGCACCGTACAGGCGCTTACGATCCATAAGATCGCTTGGTTATCGATTTTCGGAGCTAACGCCTCTCAATGACAATAAAAGAACATCAAAGTGAAGAAGGGTTGAAGGTTTTATGACTAAGATAGGTTACGGCAAGAGCTTTGTTGAGAAGAATCCAATAAAGAGGATCGGTTACAGGCTCTTCGGGGAGATACACATCCCCGGCAGGATAAGGCTGAACCACGTGTTGAGGGAGATAGAGAGGCTCGGGCTTCCGGCCAACGGGAAGGTCCGGGTGCTTGATGCGGGCTGCGGAAGGGGAGATTTCACATTCTACCTGGCGGAAAAATATCCTTCTTGGCATGTGACAGGAATAGAGCTCGACGAAGTGAAGTACAGGGACGCCTGCACCATAAAGGAGAGGTTGGGGCTCGGTAACGCCGAGATAATCAACGGCGATCTCTTGAAGCTCGACAGGAAGGATGAGTTTGATCTCATCATAAGCAGCGACGTGCTCGAACACATAGAGGATGACGACATGGTGTTCAACAACCTTGCCAGGGCATTGAAAAAAGGGGGACACCTGGTGCTCACCACGCCGTCCGTACCGCAGCGAAAGCACCTTTGGCTGGTGAAGTGGAGGGAAAAGAAGATAGGTTTCCAGCCCTCGGATTACGGTCACGTAAGGGACGGGTATTCCAAGGAGGATTACTATTCGAAGCTCAAGCCGCTGGGTTTCGTGGAGATAGCACCGACGTACACCTTCGGACCATTCGGCACCCTGGCATTCGACATCTTCTTTGTGATTGGCGACAACAGGCCCAATCCCCTGGTGTTCGCGTTGTTTTTTCCGTTTCTCATGCTGCTCGGGGTCCTGGACCTGCATGTAAAGAACGGTTCCGGGTCAGGGATCATGGTGAGCGCGCGCAAGGCGGCGGGTTGACGGATGGGCAGGAGAAAGAGGGTTTCCATATTCGTACTCATAGACGCGCTCGGCTGGGAGTTCCTGAAGGACAGGGAGTTCCTGCCCGGAATCCTGAAGTACAGGAGGAGGGTTCCGACCATACTCGGGTTCAGCTCCGGTGTCATCCCCTCCATACTTACCGGAACCAAACCCCAGGTGCACGGCCACTGGAACCTGTTCTATCTGAACCCGGAGGGTTCGCCGTTCAAGTGGACCCGGCCCATGGCGGTTCTGCCAAAAGGGGTAATAAACGCCAGAGTCATACGGAAGGGCATACACTTGATATCCAGGAAGGTGAGCAGGTACGGCGGATACTTCCACATATACGGTGTTCCGTCGGAATTTCTGCACTTCTTCGACATCTGCGAGAAGAGGGACATATACAGCCCCGGAGGGATAAACGGCACGAGGAGCATATTCGACCTCTTCATGGAGATGGAGGTCGACTACAGGTCGTTCTCGTACCATCAGTACTCGGATGCGGATATATTCAAGGCCGTCAAGGAAGACATCGCCACGCATGCGAGGAGGTGTTACTTCCTTTACCTCTGTGAGCTGGACTCGGTCCTTCACAGGCATTGCGCGGACGAGGCGTTCGTTGAAAGGTCCATCGCCTGGTACGAAAAGGAGATAGAAGCCCTGTTCGAGGCGGCCAGGGCGCGGTACGGTGACGTTGAGCTTTATGTCTTCTCGGACCACGGCATGACCAGAACCACGGGCACATACGACCTCAAGGGCGAGATAGATGTGCTCGGCTTCGCGGTCCCGAAGGATTACCTTGTTTTGTACGATTCAACGATGGCCCGTTTCTGGTTCTTCTCCGACGATGCAAGAGAAAGCATTACAGGCAGGCTCAAGGAGTTGGACTGCGGGCATATTCTGGACGACGGTGAGCTCAAGGACCTCGGCGTGTACTTCCCGGACCGGAGGTTCGGAGAGGTGATTTTCCTTATGAAGCCGGGATGCCTCATTAACCCGAGTCACATGGGGAACAAGGCCCCTTCGGGGATGCACGGTTTCCACCCGGATGACGACGCTTCCCACGCGTCCCTGCTCGCTACGAATGACTGCGGCGAGGTGGAGGATGTCACCGGGTTCTTTACACTGATGCAGAACGCGGTGGATTAAAAGCCTATGGGATCCAGGGACAGGATAAGAATTCTGTACTTCGTCAACACGACGGTGAGGGCCGGAGTGGAGGAGCATGTCCTCTCGCTTGTGGAACGCCTCGACCGGAACGAGTTCGACATCTCCCTTGCCTGCCCGGAGGAACTCATCTCCTCGATGGAGGACGAGCTGCGCAGGACCGGCGCAAGGCTGCTTCCTGTAAGGATATCCGGGTGGAGGCAGGTCGATAGGGTCCGAAGGCTCCTGGGCTTCATGAAGAAGGAGAGGATAGACATCGTGCACTCGCACATGTTCATTTCCACCTTCTTTGCCGCCCCTATAGCCAGGATGGCCGGAGTGCCGGTGGTGGTCGATACCTCGCACGGAAGGGAGGCCTGGCGCAGAAGCAGGCTCGGTCGCTCGTTTGTGGTGGACAGGTTCATCGCGAGGTTCGTGGACAGGGTGATAGCCGTATCAGAAGACACGGCCAGATACCTGGTAAACGAGAAGGGCATCTCTGCCGACAAGGTTACGGTGATACACAACGGCAGGGACCTTTCGAGGTTCGATCCCGTGCGCAGCGCCAACGGACTGAGGAAGAGCCTTGGAATAGCAAAGGAAGATATCACCATAACCGTGGTGGGCAGGCTCGAACCGCAGAAGGGGCATAGTTACTTCTTCGAGGCCCTGCCGCCCCTCATGGAGAGACATCCCAACGTGAAGGCGCTGATCGTGGGGGACGGCTCGCTCGAGGGTGAGCTGAAAGAGCAGTGTTCCAGGCTCGGGATCTCCGACAGGGTCGTATTTACCGGTTTCCTCAACGACGTGCCTGAGGTCCTGTCGCTTTCCGACGTGGTCGTGCTCCCTTCGCTTTACGAGGGGCTTCCGCTTACGGCCATCGAGGCCTCTGCCATGGCGCGACCTGTCATTGCCACTGCCGTTGACGGTACCCCCGAGGTCATAATGGACGGCAGGACCGGAATACTGGTGCGCCCTAAGGACCCGGAAGGGCTCAGAGACGCGATGTTCAGGCTCGTAACCGACGAGGCCACGAGAAGATCTTACGGCGATATGGGCAGGCGGACCGTGACCGAAAGGTTTTCACTGGACAGGCAGGTGAAAAGAACGGCGATGCTCTACCGGGAACTTATGGATGGCAAGAGACTTGGGACTTAATAGGAAACGAGGATGATACTCTACTACGCATTGATTCTGCTGATACCGTTCAACAAGCATCCGTTCTGGTCGCAGCCCGTCCTGGGACTGACTCCCATAAAGTGGGTCGGGGGAGCTACGGTCCTCTATGCCTTCTTCTACATGATGAACAAGAGGCGCCAGGCCTCTGTACTGAACCTGCCGCAGGCTGCCCTGTTTTCGGTGTTCTTCTTCCTGGCGGTCTTATCCCTGTTTGCAAATTACATTCCGGTCAGACACAACATGGCATTTTCTCGTTTGATATCACTCGTTCCGTTCTTTTTCGCATCCACTGTACTTATAGACACAAAAGATAAGTTCCGCAAGGTCCTTGTCATGGCCGTTGTTGCCATGTGCATTGGCACGGCGTACATAGTACGTGATTATGCTATGTACTCGAGGATATACGGTTCCGGTTTCAGGCCCGGCGGCAGCTTCGGCGATGCTAACTACTACGCGCTTTCCGCGGTCGCTGCGCTGCCCTTGGCGTATTACCTTTTCAAGACCACACGAGCTTCAAGAATGAGACTTGTATTTTTGGGAAGCATGTGCTTTATCACCCTCGGCATTATTGTTTCCCTGTCGAGGGGAGGGTTGCTGGCGCTCTTCGTGGCGCTCTACATGATTTTTGTCCATAGCAAGGGCAAGCTCAAGGGAACAGTACTGGCACTGATCGTTATGACGGTTGTTGCTGTGATGTTCGTGCCATCGTCCATGTGGGACAGGTTCAGATCCATGAAAGCTACGATCGAGGCGCAAAGCTCTGGTTATCATGACCCCGATGCGAGGGGTGAGGTAAGCGCAGGGCACAGGCTTGATCTTCTAAGGGCGGGAATCGGAATGGTGAAAGACAAACCTCTCCAGGGTGTGGGTATTGGCATGTTCAAGCCATCCACTACGCACTATCTTCCGGAGATATGGAAACCCGGCATAGCCCATAATACTTACATGGAGGTGGCGGCCGAGGCTGGCCTGCCTGCACTGGCGGTCTTTTTGGCTCTGCTCTGGACCACCATTCGCGACCTGAAGAGCGCAGAGAAGTTTTACAAGGACGAAGACACCGGCATGCTGTGTACAGGGCTGAGGATAGGTTTGGTTGCAGCGCTCGTGGCCGCGCTATTCCTCTCCGCTGAGTACGAGAAGATGCTCTGGCTTTCGATTTTTTCCGCCGTGAGCATCAAGAGGATCGCACTGACCGAGGCTATGGAGGCACGGCGCAAGGCTACGGTTGTGAGCGATGAAGAAAGGAAGGGTTGTGAGGTACCGGCTCTGCAGAGATAATACGGCCAATGAGCGGCTGAACAAGGCGCTAGATCTGTGCGTTCAATCGGTGTTGGATATCTATCCTTCAGGCATGGTGCACGCCGTGGTCCTTACGGGCAGCATGGCCCGTGGCGAGGGGTCGGCCTGTATGCGGAAAGAGGGTTCCGTCAGGGTATACGGTGATATCGAGATGCTCGTGGTCTTCGACGATACCGAGGACATGGCCGAACATGCATCGAGACTCAAGGCGCTCGGTAAGGACGTAACGGGCAAACTGAAGGACATGGGTGTGCTCTGCGACGTAGAGTACGGGCCGGCCCCGAGGAAGTACTTCGCCCATATAAGGCCGCACATCTTCGGCTTCGAGCTAAAAAAACACGCCAAGGTCCTGTGGGGAGACGAGAGCGTTCTTGATCTCATACCTGATATGAAAGAAGTCGACATACCTGTGGAAGACGCATGGATGCTTCTTTCCAACAGGGTCGTGGAACAGCTCCTCTGCCTCGATGGAGCGATCTCAGGGGTGAGCGTTGACGCAACGGTTGATGAAGCCGTGCTCTACAACCATTGCAAGATGATACTCGACCTTGCCACATCCATTCTTGTTTTCACCGGAATGTACAGGGCCTCGTACGAAGAGAGGGCCACAATGATAGACAGGGCGGTGAGGGCGATAGGCAACGATGAGACAAGAGACGCGCTTGCTGGTTTCCCTGACAAGGTGAGGTTTTGGACAGAGGCTAAGCTCGATCCGGTGCTGTTGAGCGAGTACGCTACCTGCGGCCCGGCGTCGGGACGCGGCTCGCTCGACCTGTGGCTGGAGCTCGTGCCGCTGGTAAGGGCCGTCTGGACATGGGAGACGAATCTTCTGACCGGAGGAAGGTGGGAGCTGGATCCGAGGAGACTTGCCGAGCGGGTGCTCTCAAGTGAGGGCTTTCTGAGGAGGCTCAAGGGGTGGGCGAGGCTCGCCCTGAACCGTGAAGTCTCCAAGACCCCCGCTTTTTTCAGAAAGATGACCGGCGGCATATTCCGGGGCAGCCCGAGGTACCTCGTCTATATATCTTCCATTCTCCTTTACTTCAGCACGCCCGGCCTCCTGAACGGGGGTGCGGAAAACGAGAAGGAAACCCTGGACTTCATAGGAAGGAACATTCCGGTGGTATTCGATTCCGGGGAGGCCTCGGATTGGCAGTCTGTCCGAAGGGATCTCGTCAGGGGCTGGCGTGTGTACCTGCGCAACTCAGGTGTATGAGAGGGTTGTTACGATGAAAAATAATCCGTTCGTCAGCATAGTGATCCTCAACTACAAGAGGCGTGATACCCTGATCAAGGTGCTCGAATCCTCCCTGCGGCAGAACTACCCGTTGCTGGAGGTCATTGTTGTTGACAACGGTTCGGGTGACGGCACCGTCGAGTTCCTGGAGGAGAACTACCCGGATGTGCGCACGGTTGCACTGGAGAAGAACATCGGATGCGCCGGAAGGAACAAGGGTATCGAGGCCGCCCGTGGCGATGTGGTGGTGACCATAGACAACGACGTTTACTTCGACTCGGCGGATGAAGTGGTGAAGATAGTGCGCTTCTTCGACAGGCACCCCGATGCGGCGTGCGTGAGCTTCAAGGTGCACAATCCCTATACGGGCGGGCTGCACGCGCGCGACTGGTGTCACCCGAGGGATTACAGGGAGTACTCCGAGAAGGAGTTCGAGACCTATTACATACCCGAGGGCGCTTCGGCGTTCAGAAAAGAGGCCCTTGACGAGGTGGGCGGCTACTACGAGCCGCTGTTCATAGGCTGCGAGGGCTATGATCTCGCGCTGAGGATGATCGACAGGGGATACAAGATCATGTACACACCGGACGTCCTGGTATGGCACTCCATGGAGCCCGAGACCAGGGAGAGCTGGCGGCCGTATTACTATTACACGAGGAACTACTTCTGGATAGCCTGGAAGGACTACAGGTTCTTTTCGGGGCTCAGGTACATCGTGCCCAAGATATCGATGATGCTCTACTTCTCGGTGAGGACCAAGTTCGTCAAGTACTTCTTCAAGGGAGTGTTCGACGGCCTGGCGAACCTTGGCATGGTAAGCCGCGACAGCACGCGTATAAAGAGGGAGACCGAGGAGAAGATAAAGGCGCTTGCGGTCTTCAGGCCGGGATTGCTGTCGAGGTTCAGGAAGCACCTGGCCAAGCCGCAGATATGAAGAGGGAAGTGCCCCCTGGAAGCCCACCGGTTCGCTACGAGATCGCTTCGGGGCTTCGCCCCTCGCGATGAGATAAAGAGGTCATCATGGGCCAAGCACCGGTTGTGGAACCTTTAACCTCCAACAAATGGATCAACCATGCACAATAAATGGACTGTTCTCGTAAATGCTCTCTCGAAGGAGGAATGGGACGGCTTCGTTAACGAATGCAGAGACTCGACGCTGGCCCACCTCTACGGCTGGAAGGATGTCATAAAGAAGAGCTACGGACATGACGGCTACTACCTGTCGGTAACCGACGGCCGTAAAACAGTTGGGGTGTTGCCGCTCATATCCGTAAGGAGCAGACTCTTTGCAAATGAGCTCGTCTCCATGCCGTACCTCGACTACGGCGGTGTGCTCGTAAGGGATGGGGTCGATGACAGGGAAGGGATCGCAAGGAGCCTTCTGCAAAAGGCACTTCAGCTTTCCGAGGAACTCGGCGTGAACAATATAAACATCAGGCAGCTTGCCCCCCTGGATACGGATTGGGAGGAGCGGCTGGAGAAGGTTACGATGCACTTCGAGATGGCCGAAGATGAAGACAGGCTCTTGAGGAGCCTGCCTTCGGAACGAAGGAACCGCATAAGGAAGGCCATGCGGAACGGGCTTTTCACAGAGGTAACCGGCAGAGACGGCCTCGATGAGTTCTATGAAATCTTCGTACAGAACATGAGGGACCTTGGATCGCCGGTCCATAGCAAGGAGTTCATAGCGTGTATCCTCGACGAGTTCCCTGATTCGACGATGGTATTCATCGTCAGGCAGGATGCCAAGGCCATAGGTTCGGCTATCGCCTTTTTTCACAAGGACACGGTCTCGGTTCCATGGGTATCTTCGCTCAGATCCCACTTCTCGCTTTATCCGAACATAGCCCTATACTGGGAGATCATGAAGTACGCGCGCGCAAGGGGCATAAGCTGCTTTGACTTCGGAAGGTCAACCGTGGGGTCCGGGACCTTCGAGTTCAAGCGGCGGTGGGGAGCATCGAGCAGGCAGATCTACTGGTACGACTCTTCGGCCGGCGGCAGGAGCGCGGCAACTGCAGCTCAGAGACACTCAAGGATGATAGAGATATGGAAGAGAATCCCGGTGCCGGTTACCAGGGTCCTCGGACCCATGCTCAGGGGAGGGATCACGAATTGAGGCCGCGGATAAAAAAATGTATGAGCTACCAGGAATACATAAAGGCGAGGCCCGTTGGTCCTTTGAGGAACTCGATACACAAAATTATATCGCTCCTCCTGCACTTCGTGCTCTTCTGGAGGATTAGGGTCCTCCTTTACCGGTTGATGGGTATGAGGATCATCGGCCTTCCGTACATAGGCAGGGAGTGTTTCCTGGATCCGGAGTTCCCGGAGCTTATAACCATAGAGGACGGAGCCACTATATCGTCCAGGGTCATAATAGCCACGCATGATTCATCTAGGGACCTCGTTGCTCCAGTGACCATCAAAACCAAGGCCTTTGTAGGTACCGGGGCCATAATACTGCCGGGTGTGACAGTAGGTGAAAAAAGCGTGGTCGGAGCCGGTTCCGTGGTGACCAGGGACGTAGGGCCGGGTGACGTGGTGGCAGGCAATCCCGCAAGGTTCGTGAAAAAGGTCGAAGGGAGGGTTAAATGGTACAGGGAAGGTGTTTGAAGTTTTTGGATCTATTAAGGTCGAGCCTTGTGCCCGTTGTTTTCATCATTTGCTGTACCGCACTGATCTGGTGCGTCGGCTTGCCGCAGGCGCATGGTGGAATGTTGAAGGGTGTCGGCGGGCTTGAGGCGTTGCCTGGTGAAGATCTTCTCGGAGAGAATATTCTTATGAACCCGGGGTTTGAAGGCGGAGTCGAAGGTTGGTCATACGTAGGACCGTGTTTTTCCATCGACACTACGGTCAGTCATTCGGGTAAAAACAGTCTCAGGTTCGACGCGGGCAGCGGATGCACCTATGTGCGCCAGCTCGATCTCAGGCCTGGTGCGACATCATACACAATAAGTGGGTGGATCAAGACAGAGGATGTCAACGAAGACGCTGTACCTATGCTATACCTCTTTGACCTTACGCACAAGACTATGGCAAAGGCTTCATTGAAGGGGGTTGGCGGCACGAGCGGCTGGCGGTTGTTCGAGCTCAGGAACATAGATGTCTCTCCCCACCACAAGGATGATAGGGTAGAATTTCGCATAGTGCCACGCGGGGTGAAGACCGGTACCGTCTGGTTCGATGACTTGGAACTGCGGCCGCAGTACAAGCCACTGAGGGTCTTCGTCAAGTACCCTAACTTCAGGGGATACCTGTGGACGGACAGGAAGCAGGCCGTAGATGGTGTGGCTGAGATTACTCCACCGCCAGGCATGGGTTACGCCGATCTCGTCCTTGATTTAAGGCTCAAGGACGCATTAACCGGTGTGGAGGTGGACCGTTTGAACATAAACGGTTTGAAGAAGGAGGTCCTGTTCAGCTTCGATACCTCTGGGCTCGGGACAGGCGAATACCTTCTCACCTCTTCACTCGTCACTGTGGACGGTTCGACCGTCGACCGGTATCCGGATTACAGGATAGTGAAGGCGGGCGCGGAACAGAGGGCTTCGCTGAATGTGTGGATAGACGAGAACAACGTGCTCCACTACAACGGAAAGCCGCGCTTCGTATGGGGCGTTTACGACAGGATAAGCGCCAGGTACCGCTGCACCGAAGGATGTCTCTTTTGCAACCAGTACGATTACGAGACAAGGATAAAGGGGTTCGACGGCCTCGGCCTCATTGATACGTACGCCGATGCAGGAGTGAATACGGTGCTTAACTTTGTCCAGTTCTCCGGCGCAAACCCCGGTGTCGGCGGTCGCTGTGACCAGATAGGGCCGTACATTGCTGCACTCGATAAGCGCGACATAATGCATATACAAACAGTGAATAATTATTACGGCGACGGTGGTAGCTGCTATTCGAGTAACAGGTACCGTCCCTGGTGGGCATCATCCATGGGCGACGAAGAGCTGTGGAGCACCATAGCCACATCCATCTCCGGTACGGGACTACTGGGATACTACACGGCTGACGAGCCCGGTGTCGCGAGCCCCGTCACCCCCTGCGGCGTATTCAGACAGTACCAGATCCTTAAGGCAAAGAATCCCGGTTCAATCACATTCGAAGTCTTCATGAATCCCGCGCATCCGAGGCGCTGGTTCGATACGGGCGACGTGTTCGGCACGGACCCGTATCCCCTTGGCGGCGGACCGATATCCGATGACGTTATATACGGCGAGGCCGACCTGAATGACAGGCACCACATGCCGCGCACATACGGATGGACGGTCGACACTGTTAAAGCCGTAAAGGGAAGCAGACCGGTATGGCAGGTGCTTCAGCTTTTCAGGTATGGTGGAAAATTCCCCACCTACGAGGAGATGAGGCAGCAGGCGTGGAAGGCCATTATAGGCGGAGCAGACGGCATACTCTGGTGGGG
>WGEY01000029.1 GCA_015492495.1 Deltaproteobacteria bacterium
CTTTGCGGTAAACCTCTCCCCGAGCCTTTTTATGAGAGAGAGTTCACCGAGCTCCTTCAGTCGCATCCACGGTTCGCCTTCAGGGGGCTGCGTGCGCTTTTCCGGCCGCCGCCTTCTTTGCCTTGGTCTTTTTTACGGCCTTCTTGTTTTTTTTCTTAAGTACGAGGTCCAGCACCTCGTCCATGTGCTTCACCAAAACTATGTTGAGCTCTTTTCTTACGTTCTTGGGTATCTCCTCGAGGTCTTTCTTGTTCCTTTCGGGCAGAATGACCGTCTTTATCTTCGCCCTCAGCGCGGCGAGACACTTCTCCTTGATCCCTCCCACCGGCAGGACACGCCCCCTCAGGGTGATCTCGCCGGTCATTGCTATGTCCTTGCTCACCGGCGTCTGGGTGAGCGAGGATATCAAGGCCGCCGCCATGGTGATGCCGGCCGACGGGCCGTCCTTGGGGATCGCACCGGCCGGAACGTGTATGTGGATGTCGGTATCCTTGTAGAAGTCCTCTGGAAGGCCCAGTTGCTTTGCCCTTGATCTTGCGTAACTGAGCGCGGCCTGGGCGCTCTCCTTCATCACCTCGCCGAGGTGGCCGGTGAGGGTCAAACGCCCCTTGCCCTTCATTATCGTGGCCTCTATGTACAGTATCTCCCCGCCGACCGGGGTCCAGGCAAGACCGGTCGCAACCCCTATCTCATCCTTCTCCTGTTCTGCCTCGGGCAGGTACTTGGGTGCGCCTAGGTACTCACGCACCTTCTCAGGGGTTATCTTTGTCATCTGCTTCCTGCCGGCGGCGACCTTCTTGGCCACCTTCCTGCATATCGAGGCTATCTCGCGTTCGAGGCTCCTTAATCCCGCCTCCCTCGTGTATTCGTTTATGATCTTCTTGGCCGCCTCGTCGGTGAAGGAGATGAGCTTCTCGGTAAGGCCGTTCTCCTTTATCTGCCTCGGTATTATGTACTTCTTTGCTATGGCGAGCTTTTCCTCTTCGGTGTAGCCCGGTATGTCTATTATCTCCATCCTGTCCTTGAGCGGTCCGGGGATGGGGTCCATGAGGTTGGCCGTGGTTATGAACATGACCTTCGACAGATCGAAGGGAACGTTCAGGTAGTGGTCGCTGAACGAGTCGTTCTGTTCCGGATCGAGGACCTCCAGGAGCGCGGAGGACGGATCCCCGCGGAAGTCCATCCCTATCTTGTCTATCTCGTCCAGCATGAAGACCGGATTGTTGGATCCGGCCTGCTTCATCCCCTGTATGATCCTGCCGGGAAGGGCTCCGACGTAGGTCCTTCTGTGCCCCCTTATCTCGGCCTCGTCCCTTATGCCGCCCAGCGAGATCCTCACGAAGTTCCTTCCCATCGCCCTTGCGATGGAGCGTCCAAGCGAGGTCTTGCCGACCCCCGGGGGGCCCACGAAACACAGGATGGGACCCTTTGTCTTTTTCTTGAGCTTTCGCACGGCCAGGTACTCAAGGATCCTCTCCTTCACCTTCTCGAGGTCGTAATGGTCGGCATCGAGTATCTTCTTTGCCTTCTGTATGTCGAGCACATCCCGCGTCTGCTTGCTCCAGGGCAGGTCTATGAGCCATTCGAGGTACGTCCTTGTGATGGTCGCCTCTGCGGCGTCGGGGTGCATCATGTCGAGCCTGTCAGCCTGTTTGAGGGCCTCCTTTTCCACCTCCGGCGGCATCTTGGCCTTCTTTATCTTTTCCTTGAAGTCCTCGATCTCCTCGCTGACCTCCTCCATCTCCCCGAGCTCGCTCTTTATGGCCTTGAGCTGTTCCCTGAGGTAGTACTCCCGCTGGGTCTTGTCCATCTCCTCCTTTGCCTGGGTCTGGATCTTCGACTGCATCTGGGCGAGTTGGAACTCCTTTGCAAGGAGCTCGTTTACCTTCCGAAGCCTCTTCACGGGATCCAGGATTTCGAGTACCTGCTGGGCCTCTTCTATCTTCAGTCCGAGGTTGGCCGCAACGAGGTCGGCGAGCCTTCCCGGCTCCTGGACGTTTTCCAGCACCATCATGATCTCCGGGAAGATGGCCTTGCCCATGGATGCCAGCCTTTCGAGGACCTCGCGCACATTGCGCATAAGCGCCTCTATCTCGAGGGGAGGGCTCCCGATCTGGGGCTCCTTCACCTTTGTGATGTCAACGGTGTAAAATGGCTGTGTCTGAAGGAAGGTCTTTATCTTGGCCCGCGCCAGCCCCTGCACCAGTATCTTGACCCTTCCGTCCGGAAGCTTGAGCATCCTCATGATCATTCCGACGGTGCCGAAGGTGTAAAGGTCCTCGGGGTCGGGCTCTTCCTTTGATATGTCACGCTGCGTGGACATGAAGACCAGCCTGTCCTTGGTCAGGGCCGCGTCCACGGCGTTGATGGACTTTTCCCGTCCTACGAAGAGGGGAACTATCATGTAGGGGAATATCACCACGTCCCGTATGGGAAGCAGTGGAAGCACATCCGGTATTATAAGCTGTTCCTCTTCCTTTTCTTCGTTTCTTGCCTCATCAGCCATCTCATGTCCTCACTTATCTATAAAGATTCTATCGGTACTCGCTTGGGCTTGCCGCGTTTTTCTTCCACCCTTGGTATGGCGATTCTCAGTATGCCTTTCCGGTATGTGGCCTTTATCTCACCGGTATTGACGGGCAGCGGTATGTCTATGGCCCTGAATATCCTGCCGAAGGACCTTTCGAGGCATACGTAGTTGACGTTCTCTTCCTCGAAGCATTCGTACTTCATGGCCTTGATGTTCAGGGTGTTCTCGAGTATCGTCACCTCGATGTCCTCGTGCCTCACTCCGGGCATTTCAACCTCTACCACGACCTCCTTGGACGTGGAATACATGTCGACGTACGGCGTGTGGTTTATAGGCTCCATGCCGCACCTTTCAGAGGCGTCGTCGAGGCCCTCCATCAGAAAGCGTAGCGGGTTACCCTTTTCGGTGGCCTCCTGTTGAGGATATGGAGGCTTTTTCGAGATCTTTGCCATGTGTCAGTCCCTTTTTATCTGTAGCACTCTTTCATCGATCTGGCAAGTGCCGCAGCCGTAATTTTCAGCAGAGGCTAAACGATGCTCTTTATGAACTTCTTAAGCTCCTTCTTCGTCTCGGGCCTTTTGAGGCCCATGTGAATGTTGGCCTTGAGGAAGCCGAGCCTGTCACCTGCGTCAAAGCGCTCACCCTCGAACTCGAAGGCAAGGACATCCTGTGTCTCCAACAGCCTCCTTATGCCGTCGGTCAGCTGAATTTCCCCGCCGCTTCCGTGCCTGGTCCTTTCCAGTGCGTCGAATATCTCCGGAACAAGGATGTATCTGCCTATGATAGCAAGGTTCGAAGGTGGGTTCTCTCTGGGCTTTTCAACGAGGTCGTCGACCTTGTACAGTCCGGGGCCGATCTTCCTGCCCTTTATTATGCCGTACATGTGGGTCTGGCTTCGCGGAACACGCTGTACGGCGATGACGCTGGCCGAGTGCCTTCTGAACACCCTCATCATCTGTTCGGTGACAGGCACTTCAGCATCCATTATATCATCGGGCAGCAGAACTGCAAACGGCTCTCCGGCAACCAGGCGCTTCGCACACAGTACGGCATGCCCGAGGCCGAGGGCCTTTTTTTGCCTCGTGTATACGACCTGTATACCCTCGGATATGGTATGCAGCATCTTGAGGGTTTCCCTTTTCCCCTTTTCCTCCAGCAGGCTTTCGAGCTCGACCGACGTGTCGAAGTGGTCTTCTATAGCCCTCTTGCACCTTGATGTGACGAAGATCATCTCGTCGATACCGGAGGCCCTTGCCTCCTCCACGCAGTACTGGATGATGGGTTTGTCCACGAGAGGAAGCATCTCTTTGGGGACGGCCTTTGTAGCGGGCAGAAATCTCGTGCCCAGACCTGCTGATGGGAATACTGCCTTTGTGATATTCATCAGTTGATAATAGTAATTTTTATCTGACAAGTCAAGCCGTTACGGCTATTTTTCCCGTGGCAGACGCGACGTGTGGAATGTCTGTTGTTGAGTGCTTTTTGTTTCTATAGTTGAATGGTGTATGGCAAAATCGTTTTTTAGAATACTTCTGATTTTTTTCTTTGCAGATTCATGGTCCGTATCATTCAAAAGCACGTGGGCCTCAAAAAATATCTTCTTGTCGTCAAGCTGCCAGACATGAATGTGGTCCACTTTAAGGACATCGTCCACCTTTTCCAGTGCGGCCTTGATCTCTTCTATTGATCCCTTCCGGTACCGCCTGCATGATGATCAATATGCTTCTTTTCAGCAGGATCATTCCGTGGTATATCACATATGCCGAGATTCCTATTGTGGCTATGACATCAAAGACATAAAGCTTGTAGGCTATGATCAGGAGGCCGGCAGCAATAACGACGATAGAGGCGAGGGCGTCTGAGATGTTGTGAATAAAGGCCGCCTTGATATTCATGTTTTCCTTTGCTCCGGCCCTGTAAGTCAACAGGGCTGTGCCCATATCTACTACAAGAGCAATTCCTGCGACCCAGAAAACGATCCAGCCGTCGATAGGCGTTGGATTGAAGTACTTGCCGGCCGCTTCGTATATCAAGTAGATGCCGACCAGAATAAGTGACGTGCTGTTTATCAACACGCCGATGATCTCCGCGCGCTTATAGCCGTAAGTCATGTTCTTATCGGCCGGCTTGTTGCCGATCTTGCGCGCGACTATCGCCACTACTATCGAACCGGCGTCGCTCAGATTATGCAGGGCGTCAGCAATCAGAGACAGGCTTCCTGATATCAGGCCGCCTGCAACTTGCGCCACAGTCAATAGAACATTTATAAAGACCGCAAAGCCCAGTTTTCTGTCGCTCGAGTGCCCGTGACTACCGTGTGCCATTTTCACTCCCCAACGGTCTTAAGCAACCGGCTCATAGGCCCATTCTTTATTTGATTCTTGCATGGCTCGTCCGCTCATGATACCCCCTTCATCTTTAAATTCCGCATAAAAGGTGCCAGCCCCCGGGGCTTTCAACGAGGCCCTGTGAGATCCTTCGATCAAGCCGCTCAGCAAAACGGCCGAAAAAGATCTCCTCGATGCCACAAGCCACACCCGGTGCCTCGATCTGGCCATGAAGTACCGGTGTGGCGTGGTATCGGGAAAGGACAGGTATGGATTAAATCACAGGTTTTCATGGTAATCCACAGGAAATATGCTGCCCGGTAATCGTGCGTTTCACCGCGGAACCGTGACCACGAGCGAAGCGTCAGGCGCCCAGCGGGACCGTGCTCACAGGATGCATCGCCCGGGGGACGATCCCTGTACCCATTTGCTGAAGACGGGTCACTGAGCAGGTTGACAAAGTCGTGCAAGTACGGTTGTAGTGCGGATCGCAAACGTATGGCCTCACCTCCTCTCATTCTTTATCGATCATCAGGTGATTGATCGGCTCAGGGAGAATGCCGGTGTATTTGCCCGTCACGCGGATGGGCGCAGAACATGGACCGTCGGCTTGGCCGCGCCTACCAGCAGGTCCGATTCCTTCCCTGTTTTTTTGCCATGTAGAGGTTCTTGTCCGCCCTTTTAAGCAGCTTTTCTTTCTTTTCTCCCTTGTTGTATTCCGCCACCCCCAGGCTCACGGTTATGCCGCCGACCTTTTTGAACCTCATCCTCGACACAGCCTCCCTGATCCTTTCGGCGACGTTCTTTGCCTTCTCAAGCGGTGTGTTCGTCAGGATCACCAGGAACTCCTCCCCTCCGTAGCGTATCAGGTAGTCCTCTTCCCTCAACAGGCGCCGTATCCCGTCGGCCATCTCCCGCAACACGACGTCGCCCGTGTCATGACCAAACGTATCGTTCACCTCCTTGAAGTGGTCGATGTCCAGCATTATCAGGGACAGCGGCTTTTCGAACCTTATCCCCTTGTCTATCTCGTATTCTATGAGCTCATCGAGCTTGCGTCTGTTGAATATGCCGGTCAGCTCATCCGTCACGACCATCCTTTTCAGCTCCTCCTGGAGCTTGTACTTGGCGTAGTGGTAACTTTCGAGGGTCAGAACGATGTCCATGGTTATTATCTTTCTTATGGACTCGACCGTGGCCTCTTCGTCTATCCGGTCCTTGACTCGGCCGACCAGTTTCCTGATCTCATCCGTATACTTGTTGAACGCCCCTATGTACCAGAGAGGTACGACATTCAGCTCCACGTGCTTGTAGCCGACGTACAACCTCGTCAGCAGGTAATTCCGGTCGTATTCGCCTGACAGCAGCTCTGCGAAGTATTTCTTCTGTTTTTCGATCAGCCTCTCGATCTGATTGCTTCCGCTGAAAAACAGCCTCGTCTGCTCGAACGACATCAGGTGCTTGTAGAAGTTCCTGAACATCTCTTCCGGGATGCCGCCCAATGCCGCTCCTAACTTTTTTATGTTCCGGATGTCCTCTTCGGTGATCTGCAGGAACAGCTTTCGGCTTTGAAAGTCTTCATCTGTTATGTTGAGCTCCTTCGCGATTTTTTCCGCTATGTCCTTGTCCATCTCACCCTCCTCTGTAATCGAAGATCACCGGTGACTGTCCCGCAGCGTAAAGATACTTATTCAGTCCGGTCCGAGATGAGAATATTCGGATTATAATGGGAGTTGACCTTGTGTCAAGGTGCGCTGTCCTACCCTGCCCTGTTTTATCCATTGCGGGTTTGAGGCTCCGGTGCTTTTGATCAACAGATGGCGACGGCTACTCTGGTGTGGTGAGATGGTCCGGCCCGCGGCGTGACTGTTCAGTAAGCGTTAAGGATACTTGGATCAATTCGTCTTTGCGGGAGGTGAAGCAGCGATCAATGCTTAACTTCCTTACTCGTAACAAGAAAGATTTCTCCGCGCTGGCCTGTTGCGGTTTGATAGCACCGGCTCTTTGAACTTGCTGCCATATGCTACTGAGTGGTACAAAAAGTCAAGGTGGGGGTCAGACCGACAGCGGCTCGAGCGAGGCGTACCTCGCCACGAGCTTTTTCGGCCCGGATCTCTGGAAGCTTATGGTGAGCTTTGCATCCCCCCCCGTGCCTTCCCTTGCCTTTATCACCCCCACGCCGAAGCTCGGGTGCCGCACCCTCATGCCCACCCTCCAGGGGTTGTCCGTCAAGGGATCGAGCTGCGTGTCGTCCAGGGTGTAATAAGGCTCGTCCGGCACAGCCTGCTCCCGGAATACCTCCTTTGCGGACGGAGCATCGCTCGACCTGTCTATACGCTCTATGAACTCCGGTGCTATCTCGTCTATGAACCGTGACGGCATCTGGTAGTTCGATTCGCCGAAGAGGGTTCTCGATCCGGCGGAGAAGAGAAACAGGCGCTTTTTCGCCCTCGTCATGCCCACGTAGCAGAGCCTTCTTTCCTCTTCGAGACCGTCGTCGCTCTCGGTGCTCCTTGAGTGCGGGAAGAGCCCCTCCTCCATGCCCACCATGAAGACGACAGGAAACTCCAGTCCCTTTGCTGAATGTATCGTCATGAGTGTTACCCTGTCGGCTGCATCCTCGTACGAGTCTACGTCGCTTATGAGCGAGACCTGGTCGAGAAAGTCCTGGAGTGTGGCCGACTCGCTCGCATCCTCGAAGTCCTTCATGGCGGATACGAGCTCATGGAGGTTTTCTATCCTCTGGTAGGCCTCTTCGGTCGCCTCCTTCTCCCACATGCCGATGTAACCAGTGTCCTCAAGGAGCCTCATCGCCAGTTCGTGGACCGGTACCGTCCCTGTCTCACCGCGCGCCCTTTCGAATGCCTCGAAGAGCTTCAGCTGGGCGTTCTTCCTTACGACCCCCCTTGATATCGCCTCCCTGAAGGCGTCGTAAAGGCTGAGCGCCTCTTTTCTGGCGAGCTCCGACACCTCTTCAAGGGTCACCGTCCCGATCCCTCTCGGCGGGACGTTTATTATCCTCTTAAGGCTCAGATCATCCCTGGGGTTTGCAACGACCCTAAGGAAGGAGAGGGCGTCCTTTATCTCCCTGCGTTCATAGAACCTGACCCCGCCTACGATCGTATAGGGTACGGACTCCCTTATCAGGCACTCTTCGAGTACCCTCGACTGCGCGTTCGTGCGGTAGAAGACGGCAAAATCCCTGTAACTCATGGAGCCGTCTTCGGAGATGATATCCCGTATGCGTTCTATGACGCTGAGCGCCTCGTGGTGCTCGTCGCGGCACTCCATGTATACAGGCAGTTTCCCCTCGTGGTTGTCGGTCCAAAGCCTCTTTTCGTAGCGTTTTCTGTTCTTCTCTATCACCGAGTTGGCCGCGGCCAGTATACGACGGGTCGAGCGGTAGTTCTGTTCGAGCCTCAGGACCTTGGCATCCGACCAGTCGCGTTCGAACTCGAGTATATTCCTTATGTCGGCCCCTCTCCAGGCGTATATCGACTGGTCCGGATCGCCCACTGCGCAGAGGTTGCGGTGTCCTGAGGCGATGCTGGTCATGAGCATGTACTGTGCCCTGTTGGTGTCCTGGTACTCGTCGACGAGGATGTGCAGGAACCTGTCCTGGTAGGCATTGAGGAGCCCGGGGTACCGCCTGAAGAGGTTTACGGGCTCGCAGATGAGGTCGCCGAAGTCCAGTGCGTTCATCTCCCTGAGCCTCTTCTGGTAGAGCCTGAAGACCTCCGAGGTCTTTGATGCGAAGAAGTCCCCTGTCTTTGAAAGGTACTCCTCTGGGGAGAGGTTCTCGTTCTTTGCCTGGTTTATGCGCGAGACGACCGCCCTGGGGCTGAAGGCCTTGGTGTTCAAGGACAGCTCCTCCATTATGAGCTTTACCAGCCGCAGCTGGTCGTCATTGTCATATATAGTTAGGTCCGTGCCCAGCCCTGCAAGATGGCCTTCCTTTTTGAGTATCCTCAACCCCAGGGAGTGGAAGGTCCCGAGCCACAACCTCCCGGCCCCCTCGCCCATAAGGCCCCTGAGCCTATCGCGCATCTCGCCAGCGGCCTTGTTGGTGAAGGTCACGGCGAGGATCCTTTCCGGGGGCACGTCCCTTTCCCTCACCAGGTAGGCTATCCTCGATGTGAGGACCTTTGTCTTTCCGCTCCCTGCTCCGGCAAGGACGAGCATGGGGCCGCCGTCGAAGGTTACGGCCTCTCTCTGTGTCGGGTTCAGTTCATCAAGAAAAGTCATCTCTTTCGCTGGTCTCCTTTATTTGTGTGTTCGAGGGGGGTATGTTCCATGAAAAAAATGTCTGGCTGCTTTAAGCAGGGCATCTTTCCGGCCGATATGTTCGTGTGGAACAGTGGTGTCTGGTTGAAGCTACCCCAGCAGGCTCAAGGAATCTTCTCATGCAAGGGCTACACATTCCGCAACGCATACGTAATTAATTTAACATAAAGGCATTCAGCGGGCAATCACGTTTTTTAGCATCCTCCGGGGAAGACGGGTACCCTAAAACAGATTTAGAGTTCAATGGGATATATAGAAAAACCCTCTTGGATAAGGGTTTAGGGTGATATAGAATATCACCTGCAAGGTTAAACCCACTACATCC
>WGEY01000030.1 GCA_015492495.1 Deltaproteobacteria bacterium
AGCGGAACGGCGAGACTCAAGCTCTACAAGGGCAACGTCATTGTCACGGGCCGCAAGGCCGAGACCTCGCTCTGGCATCCCGACTTCGCCACCTTCGAGGAAGACACGGTCTATGACCAGAAGGATGCCGACGGGTTCATAAAGATAAGCGCGTTGAGGCTCAAGCTTAAGGCCATGATGGAGCGCAGGAGGAGATAGCCGGCGGTGAGGCTTGCGAGATTCTATGCCGACGGCAGGGCGCGTTCCGGCGTGATAGAGGACGGAAGCATCATCGAGCTCACAGGCGGCGATCTCCTGGGGTGCGCCTCGGTCCGCGATAGCCTCGATATCGAGGCTATCGAGACGGGGGACCCTCGCCGTCCGCTTGAAGAAGTGAGGTTGCTTGCCCCGGTCGTGCCTTCGAAGATAGTCGCAGTCGGTCTTAACTACAGGGCGCATGCGGCGGAGTTCAGCAAGGAGATCCCCGCTGAGCCCATGCTCTTCCTGAAACCGTCCACGTCAGTAGTCGGTCCCGGTGATGAAATCGTCTATCCCTCGCATATGTCGCGGAGGGTGGATTTTGAAGGCGAGCTCGCCGTTGTCATAGGGAGGGTTGCCAGGGATGTATCCGTCCGGGATGCGCCCGGCTTCATCCTCGGCTACACATGCTTCAACGATGTAACGGCAAGGGACCTTCAGGGACGTGATGTGCAGTATACGAGGGCAAAGGGCTTCGATACCTTCGCCCCGGTGGGGCCTTGGATAGAGACCGCGCTCGATCCGCTCGATCTCAGGATAGAGAGCTATCTCAACGGTGAAAGGAGGCAGGATGCCTCCACCAGGGACATGATATTCAACGTATACGAGCTCTTGAGCTTTGTCTCACGCGTCATGACACTCCTGCCCGGTGACATCATAGCCACCGGGACGCCTTCTGGGGTCGGAAAGATGAAGCCCGGAGACGAGGTCGAGGTGAGGATAGAGGGAATAGGAAGTCTTGTCAACACCGTGGTTCAGCGTCGAACCTGCACATAACATATGAGGAGGTAGAGTAGGGTATGTCCGGAGATTATATTCAGAACCTTTTTGCCGATAGAATCGGGGGCAGTCGCTTCGGCAAGGAGAACAAGATCTACAAGTTCGAGAAGATAAAGCGGGCCAAGGCTGAGGCCAGGAAGAACAATCCCGGGACGGAGCTTCTTGACTTCGGCGTCGGAGAGCCGGATGATATGGCCTCGCCCATGGTGGTCGAGGCGTTGAAGATAGAGTGTGCAAAGCCCGAGAACAGGGGATATGCGGACAACGGCATAGCCGAGCTCAAGGCGGCGGCGGCCGAATACATGAAGGATGTCTTCGGGGTGGAGGGCATCGACCCTGAAAAAGAGGTCATCCATTCCATAGGTTCGAAGTGCGCGCTCGCCATGCTGCCAGAGGCGTTCATAAACCAGGGTGATGCCATGTTGATGACCGTTCCGGGCTACCCGGTGATGGCCACGCACACCGAGTGGAACGGCGGAAGGACCATAAGGCTTCCGCTCCTTGAAGAGAACGGTTTCCTGCCCGACCTTGACTCCATAGGCGAAGAGGACCTCAAGGATGCGAAGCTTCTCTACCTCAACTATCCCAACAACCCCACAGGGGCCGTGGCAACCGAGGAGTTCTTCAAGAGGGTGGTGGAGTTCGCCCGGAGGAACTCGATCGTCGTGGTCCATGACGCCGCGTACGCGGCCCTCGTCTATGATAGGAAGCCCCTGAGCTTCCTCGCGGTAGAGGGGGCGAAGGAGGTGGGGATAGAGATACACTCGTTCTCAAAGGCCTACAACATGACCGGCTGGAGGCTCGCCTTCCTCGCGGGCAACGAAAAGGTGATAAGCGCCTTCGCGCACGTGAAGGACAACTTCGATTCTGGCCAGTTCATCGCCATACAAAAGGCGGGCATATACGCCCTCCAGCATCCGGAGATCACCGAGAAGATCGCGGCCAAGTACAGGACAAGGCTCCAGCTCATGGTCGAGGAGCTTAAGAACGCGGGCTTCCAGGCATCCATGCCTGGGGGTTCCTTCTACCTCTATGTCAAGGCACCGCGGTCCGCCGGCAGGGACGCGGAGTTCCAGACCGCCGAGGAGGCGTCAGAGTACCTTATAAAAAAGGCGCTGATATCGACGGTGCCCTGGGACGATGCGGGCCGGTACCTCAGGTTCTCTGCTACCTTTGAGGCAAAGTCCCGGGATGACGAAAGAAGGGTGATAGAGGAGATGGGCAGGAGGCTCAGGGATCTGAAGCTCGCTTTTTAGCCCTTCGTGACGATTCTACAGCAGATCCCGCGGGCGCTTGCCCTGCTTCACCACAACGGGCCGGGTTTCGTGTGTCCTGTTCTTGTAGTTGAACCAGTGGCCTTGCGTGATCAACTGTTACGGTCTTCGACACACCCGTACCGGAGGACGGCGCTTTCACCTTTCCTGCAAGCCCGGGGCCTCGGCCGCGCTGTTCAATCCCGCGATTCGGGTCTGATTTTTCGCTACCTGCGGCGCGACGATACTTAACTATCAGAGGTCTCCGGTACCCAGCTGCTTGCGGCGGGATGGTGCATCGATGAGTGAAAGGGTATTCCTGTCCATAGGGTCCAATATCGGACCGAGGGTGGCAAACTGCACCAGGGCCATAGAGCTCCTGGCGGTGCAACGACGTATAGTTCTTGTAAGGAAGAGTCCGTTCTACGAGACCTCGGCCTGGGGAAAGGAGGACCAGCCGCCGTTCATAAACTGCGTCGTTGAGGTCGAAACAACCCTTGAGCCTCTCAGATTGCTTGATAATCTGAAGAAAATAGAGTCTAATATGGGTAGAGGCCCGTCCGAGAGGTGGGGTCCGAGGGTCATAGACCTGGACATAATCTTCTACGGCGACAGGATCGTCGAGACACGGGGGCTCACCATTCCTCATCCGCATGCGCACGAAAGAGGCTTCGTGTTGATACCCCTTTGTTGCATAGCCCCTGATCTTGTACACCCGAAGCTGAAAAAAACCGTCCGGGAGCTTGCCGGGATTCTCAAGGATACCGGGGTCCTGAGAAAGGTCGTATAGAGTCCGGCTCGCCTGTACGGCCGGGTAAGGTGGAGGAACAGTGAGGCTTATCATACTCATCGTGGCTGGCTTTATAGCCTACCGTCTCCTGAAAAACTACCTCGCCCCGGCCGGGGGTGAAAAGAGTGATTCGAGTGAAGGCGCGGTCCGTTCCGCCGGCGACGAGGAGGAGACGGTCTACGACGAGATATGCAAGAGCTACATCCCCAGGGATTCGGCCTTGAGGGTCAGGAGCGGCGAAAGCGTACATTACTTCTGCAGCGAGGAGTGCAGGCAGACGTTCATCAACTCCAGGATGAGCAGTCCGTACTGAAGGCTGAACGGGCACTGGTTTACAAGCCAGGTGCCGTGACAGCGTGATGCAACCTCGTCGAGTCGTCGTCCGGCCTTATCCTTTTTCCCGCCAGAATTCGGTTGACGCTGACCCTATTGCCTGTTATCTTTTAACGTACGTCTTTTGAAGCTCCCTGCAGCAAGTTGCGGGGAATGCCTGCCTGTGCGTGTATCTGCACGCAGACAGGCGCTCGCTATGCATTTTCATACCTTCCCGTAAAAAAACCTAAACCCTGAAAGGAGGTTTATCATGGATTGGGGACTTAAGAACCGTTTGTCGCGTATTATAAAACCCGAGACCGGAAGGACGGTGATGCTCGCGGTTGACCACGGATACTTTCTCGGCCCCACGACCGGGCTCGAGGAGCCGCGCAAGGTCATAGAGCCGCTCCTTCCGTACGCCGATACGCTGATGCCGACGCGAGGGGTCTTGAGGACGTGCGTCGACCCCACGGCCGATATACCTGTCGTTTTGAGGGTATCCGGTGGCACGAGTATACTCGGAAACCTCGCAGACGAGGGCACCACCGTCTCCATGAAGGATGCGGTGAGGCTGAACGTTGCCGGGGTGGCGCTCTCCATCTTCGTCGGATCCGAGCTCGAAAAGCAGACGCTGCTCGGACTTGCAAGGCTCGTTGACGAGGGCGAGGAGCACGGCATACCGGTCCTTGCCGTCACGGCCGTGGGTAAGGACATGGCGAGGGATGCAAGGTACCTGGGACTTGCCTCCCGTATAGCCGCGGAGCTCGGCGCTCACTTCGTGAAGACCTACTACTGCGAGGACTTCGAGAGGGTTGTAAGAAACTGTCCCGTGCCTATTGTAATTGCCGGCGGCAAGAAGATTCCGGAAAAGGACGCCCTGGAGCTCGCCTACAACGCTATTACAAGGGGCGCCGTCGGCGTGGACATGGGCAGAAACATATTCCAGTCGGAGTGCCCGGTTGCGATGATACAGGCCGTAAGGGCGGTGGTCCACAACAACGAGGCCCCGGACAAGGCATATGAGCTATACCGCACACTCGCAGAGGAGTCCAAGAAGGAGACGGTCGGTGCCGTGGCTACCTAACGGCTGTACCGAGTTGTTGAGGAGGAGATTACAACCCTTTGAGAGCAGCAGTATACTACAACAACAGGGACATCCGCATTGAAGACCGTCCCCGTCCGCGGATAAAGGACGGCGAGATACTTGTAAGGATAGAGTCGAGCGGCATATGTGGCTCGGACGTCATGGAGTGGTACAGGGTAAAAAAGGCCCCGCTCGTCCTGGGTCACGAGATAGCCGGTACCGTCGAGGAGGTTGGCTCAGGTGTTGCCCGTTTCAAGGTGGGCGACAGGGTTACGGTGGCCCACCACGTGCCGTGCAACACCTGCAGGTGGTGCCTCGCGGGAAACCATTCGGTCTGCGATACCCTGAGAACCACCAACTTCGACCCCGGCGGCTTCTGTGAATTCGTGCGGGTTCCGGCGATAAACGTGGACCGCGGGGTCTTCCTCCTGCCCGAGGGGATGAGCTTCGAGGAGGGCACCTTCTCCGAGCCGCTCGGTTGTGTGGCGCGGGGGTTCAGGCTTGCGGGCATGTCACCGGGTAAAAGCGTGCTCGTCATAGGCAGCGGCATATCAGGGCTCCTGCACGTAAAGCTCGCCAAGGCGCTGGGGGCGGGGTTCATTGTCGCAACCGACGTAAACGACTACAGGCTCGCACGGGCCGAGAGCTTCGGCGCCGATCTGGTGCTGCACGCCTCCGCGGACCTTGATGCGGAGATATCCCGGCGGTTCGGAAGGCTGTGCGACATGGTGGTCCTGTGCACGGGCCATGATTCCGCCATAGCTCAGGCCGTCGAGTGCGTGGACAGGGGCGGTACCATCATATTCTTCGCACCCAAGGAACCGGAAGAGACCTATCCGATGCCGCTCTTCAGGCTGTGGCGGGACAATATCACCCTTAAGAACACCTATGCATCGCCTCCGCAGGACACGCTCACGGCCATAGACCTCATCTCGTCCGGAAGGGTCGGTGTGACGGACATGATAACCCACAGGCTGCCGCTCGACGAGGCACCGGAGGGCTTCAGGCTCGTGGCAGAGGCCGGTGAGTCGTTGAAGGTGATAATAGAGCCGCAGAGGTAGCGCAGACAGTGGCACTGGCGAAGAGCATAGGCATAGTGGTAAAGATCGCCAACCCGGGTGCGGTGAAGTTGAGCCGGGAGCTTGCGGAGTGGCTCAACAAGAAGGGGGTCGATGTCTACAGCGACAGCGAGCTTGCGGGTCTGGTGGATCCCATTAAGCCTCCGCCCGAAGGCGGGCTTTCGAAGGTCGTGGACGTGATGGTGGTGCTCGGTGGGGACGGCACGATGCTCTACGCCGCAAGGCTTCTCGATGGAAGGGGTGTGCCCATTCTCGGCATAAACATGGGTGGGCTTGGTTTCCTTACGGCGCTCGGTGTGGACGAGGTCTACGAGAGCCTTGAAAGGGTCATAAAGGGCGAGTTCGAGACCGAAGAGAGGATGATGCTCGCGGTGCGCATTCTGCGGGGGGGAGAGGAGATAGCCCGCTACAGGGTCTTGAACGACGCCGTGATAAAGACCACCATAGCGCGGCTTGTAAGGCTTGAAACGTGCATAAACAAGGAGTACGTAACCACGTACCGGGCGGACGGGCTGATCGTGGCGACACCCACAGGTTCTACGGCGTATTCACTCTCAGCCTCCGGCCCCATCCTGTATCCCACAATCCATTCGATCATAGTGGTCCCTGTGTGTCCGTTCAACCTTACCCACCGCCCTGTCGTACTTTCGGATACCATGGATGTGCAGGTTACCGTTGGGCACGACAATCCCGATGTGGAACTTACACTCGACGGGCAGGTCGACAGGCCGCTCAAGCGGGGGGACGTTGTGGATATAAAGAGGGCTGATGAGTGCGTCTATCTCGTGAAATGCAACAAGAAGAGTTACTTTGACATATTGAGGGAAAGGCTCATGTGGGAGAGTAAACCCGAATAGGGTGTGTTTCCTTACAGGGTTTGGGTATGCTCCTGGAACTTCGTATCAAGGACCTCGCAATAATAGATGACCTTTCTATTTCATTCGATCCCGGGTTCACGGTGTTCACCGGAGAGACCGGGGCGGGTAAGAGCATCATCATCGGGGCCATTGATCTCATACTCGGTGACAGGGCGTCAGGCGAACACATAAGAAGCGGGAGGGACGAGGCAAGGGTCGAGGCCCTCTTCGATGTATCAAACCTCGACGGCCTGGCTGGGACGCTCGAGGGAGCGGGGGTGCCTGCCTCCGATACCCTTCTGGTGAAGAGGATCATCAGCCGCTCCGGCCGCAACAAGATATTCATAAACGGGAGCCTTTCAACGCTCGCCACACTCGGCGAGGTGGGCCGAAGGCTCATAGACGTCTGCGGCCAGAGTGAACACCAGTCGCTTACAAGGCCCGAGGAGCACATAGAGATGCTCGATGCATTCGGTTCCCTGGAGGGGCTGCGCGCGGAGATGGCCGCCGTCTTCAGGAGGTGGGCAGAGGCCCGCAAGGAGCTCGATGCGCTGGTTGCCGAGATGAAGAAGGCGGCCGAGGACAGGGAACTTCTTGAGTTCCAGTCAAAGGAGATAGGGGACGCCGCGTTGCGTGCGGGCGAGGATGAGGAGCTCAAGGCCAGAAGAGAGAGGCTCAGGAATTCGGAGAGGATCTTCGAAGCCGTAAGCGGCGCGGAAAGGGTGCTTTACTCTGACGAGGGCTCGGTACTTGACAGGCTCGGCTCGGTGCTGAGGCAACTGAAGGATGCGGCCGGCTTTGACGCCGGGCTTGAGGAGACCGTAGAGAGGCTCGAGTCCGCCTTCTTCGAGATAGAGGACGCAACGGGGTTCCTGCGGGATTATGCGGGGAGCATGGAGGGCGAGCCCGGTATGCTCGAAGAGGTCGAATCAAGGCTCGACACCATAAGCCGGCTGATGAGGAAGTACGGCAATACCATAGAGGAGATACTCGCAACTAAAGACTCCATAGACCGCAGGCTCAGGAAGATAGAGGATTACGAACACGGGCTTTCGGAGCTCAGGGAGCGTGTCGACTGCACGCTGGAGGATGCCTTGAAGATCGCTCGATCGCTCTCCATGAGGAGGAGAGAGAAGGCGGCGGAGCTCAAGGCGGGGATTGAAGATGAGCTCAGGGAGCTCGGCATGAAGGGGACCGTCTTCGAGGTCTGCGTGGACACGGAGACGAACGACGACGGCACCTTGAGGTTCGGTGAAAAGGGGGCGGATCGGGTCAGGTTCCTCATATCGACGAACGCCGGCGAGGAGCTCAAGCCGCTTTCGCGGATAGCCTCCGGCGGTGAGCTTTCGCGCATAATGCTTGCCATGAAGGGGCTTATCTCGGCCGGCAGGGTCCCGACCCTCGTCTTCGACGAAGTCGATACGGGGATAGGGTCCGCCATGGCGCAGGTGGTGGGCCGAAAGCTCAGGGAGGCGGCGGCAACGGGCCAGGTCCTCTGCATAACGCACCTGCCGCAGATAGCCGCCTTTGCCGACGCACATTACCACGTGGCAAAGGAGCAAAGCAAGGAGGGGCGGACCGTGACCAGGGTTACGAGGCTGAGCGACTCAGAGAGGCTGGTCCATATAGCGAGGATGCTCGGAGGCGGGGAACCGACCGAGGTCACGCTCAAGCATGCAAGGGAGCTCCTGGAAGGGACGGGAAGGCTTACAGTATGATAAACACGGTAAGCAGCACCGGGAAGGTCGGAGGAGCGTTGGTAAGGAAGGCGGTCATAAAGGATGTGAAGGAGATATACGAGCTGGTGGAGTCGTTCGCAAGAAAGGGTGATATGCTCCATCGCCCTCTCAATGACCTGTATGCAAACATCAGGGACTTTTTTGTCTACGAGAAAGATGGTGAGATACTCGGCACCTGCGCGCTGCACATATGCTGGGAAGACCTGGCGGAGGTAAGATCCCTTGCGGTAAAGGAAGGTGCGGCCGGGAAGGGTGTCGGGAAGGGGCTTGTAGATGCCTGCCTCGACGAGGCACGGAGATTCGGTGTCAGGAGGGTCTTTGCCCTCACATACAGGCCGGCGTTCTTTGAGAAGATGGGGTTCCGGTCCATTGAGAAGGATGTATTGCCTCACAAGATATGGGGTGATTGCATAAAGTGCGTCAAGTTCCCGAACTGTGACGAAAGCGCCGTTATGATAGAACTGGGTTGAGGTTGACAGGCATGGAAAAAGAGTTCAACAGGGCGATAGATGTACTTACGGGCCTGCTCGAAGGCAGGGTGGATTCGTACGAGATATACCTCAGTGCCGGCAAGGGACGCATCGTCGAGGCGAAGGACGGCAAGGTGGATGCCTTCAGGGTGAGCTCGAGCTCCGGCGTCGGGCTGAGGATCATCGTCGACGGCAGACCGGGCTTCGGCTATTCGAGCGTTCTCGCTGAAGACGCCCTCAAGGCCGTGGTGGAGACGACACTGTCCGGCAGCATTGGTGCGACCGCGGACAGCTTTCTTGGCTTTCCCTCTCCGGCGGTGCGGCACGAGGTCTCATCCCCCGGCGCACTCGATGTGTATGACGCCTCCTTTGAGGCCGCAAGCGAGGATGAACTTATAGAGCGTGCCCTCGACATAGAGAAGAACGCCATGGGGTTCGACGGCAGGGTGAAGAGGGTGAGAAAGGCGGCCTACAGCGAGTCCAAGAGCTCCACGAGGACCGTAAACTCCAACGGTGTCGATACGAGCTACGTAGGGACGTTCTTTTCCGGCTCGGTAGTGGCCGTCGCAGAAGAGAACGGCGAATCGCAGATGGGATGGGATGCCTTGATGGGCCACAAGAGGGCCGACGTGGACAGCCGCGTGGTCGGCCAGGGCGCGGCCGAACGGGCCGTGGGCATGCTCGGTGCAAGACCCATCTCCACGGCAAGGTGTCCGGCGGTCTTCGAAAACACGGTCGTCATGGAGCTCCTCGGTGCGCTGGCAAGCTCCTTTCTCGCGGATAACGTCCAGAAGGGCAAGTCCATGCTCATAGGCAAGAGGGACAAGAAGGTGGCCTCCGCTGTCCTGAACCTCTGGGATGATGGGCTCATGGCCGGCGGATGGGCGACGGCGCCCCACGATTGCGAAGGGGTTCCGAGGCAGAAGACGCCGCTTCTATCGGGAGGCGTCTGCCGGGGCTATCTCTACGATACATACTGGGCCAGGAGAGGGGGCGAAGGCTCAACCGGTAACGCGTCAAGGTCAGGCTTCAAGTCGGTCCCGCACGTGGGAGCGTCGAACCTTTACATAGAAAGAGGAAATACTTCCCGCGACGACCTCTTCAAGGAAATGGGCAGTGGACTCTTCATAAGGGAGTTGATGGGGGTGCACACCGTGGACCCTGTATCAGGGGAGTTCTCCCTCGGTGCGTCCGGGGTGTGGATAGAAGGCGGCAGGCCCGCCTATCCTGTGAGGGGAATAGCCATAGCCGGAACACTTCTTGATCTCTTCAGCAAGGTGGAGGTCGTTGGTTCGGACATGCGCTTCATAGGCTCCGTGGGCTCACCCAGCCTGCTCTTCGGAGAGGTGAACGCAAGCGGAAGATGAAGCCTGTGTGGGCTGTTCCCGCCCCGATACGCGGGACATCCGCCTCCGGGTATCACTTGCTGCACATCGCGGTGCAAGTAAATACAGACTCATAGGCATTTCCTGTCCGCCGTAGGCGGTCCTGCAGCTTGCTAAAGGCTGCTTAAATATAGCCCTGAGTTCGGTCTGCCTACGCACCTTCCTTTTTTCATACAGCCTTGAACAAAGCCTGCCAAAGTGATATATTGGTTAGAGGCCACATTCCACGTAAGCGGACTTTTTGATGGCATACTTCAACCAGGAGTGTCACACCCCGAAGGTGCTCATTCTCCTCAAAAGATCTAAACCCATGCCGTTATCCGTGAAATCGGACTGCTCCACGGTTCTCCTGGAATACGCGCAGCATATACAGGCCGTCTTTGTGTCATGAACGACAGTACAGAGGAAACGCTCATAGAGAAGTACGAGAGGCTCTGCCGGAGGGTCGAGAAGCTCGAGGCCGAGCGCGGACGCGTGGTCAGGTACCTGAGCATGATAGTGGACAGCGCATCGTCTGCTATCGGGGATGACTTCTTCCGTACCCTCGTCCGCCATCTCAGCAAGGTCCTCAACACCCGCTATGCGCTGGTAGGAGAACTCGTGGACGACGGCAAGGCGGTCCAGACGATCGCCGTGTGGTCAGGCACGGAGTATGAGAAGAACTTCAAGTACGGTCTCCGCAACACCCCGTGCGAGAGGGTTATATACGAGGAGCCGTGTTACTACCCGAGGGACGTGCAGAAACACTTTCCAGAGGACCATCTCCTCAAGGAGATGGGTGTGGAGAGCTACAGGGGGATTCCGCTCAGGGACGCAAAGGGTGCGACCGTCGGGCTGATAGTCGTGATGCACGATGAGCCCATGGACTGCTGTGAGTCGGACTGGCAGTTCATGAAGTTCTTTGCAGCAAGGGCCAGCGCCGAGCTTGAACGCAGGCAGGCAGAAGAGGCCCTTAGAAGTAGCGAGGCGAGGCTTGCCGAGGCACAACGTATCGCGCGCCTCGGGAACTGGGACTGGGATATACGCAAGGACGAGATATACTGGTCGGACGAGGTCTACCGTATATTCGGGCTCCAACCCAGCGAGTTCCGAACGACGTACGAGGGGTTCATGGATTGCGTCCATCCGGATGACAGGAAGGCTGTGGAGAAGGCGGTTGACGACGCCCTCAACGGACGTAAACACTACTCCATTGATCACCGTATAATACGACCGGACGGCAGTGAACGGGTTGTGCATGAACGTGCCGACGTGCTCTTTGAAGACGGCCTGCCCGTGCGGATGATAGGGACCGTCCAGGATGTGACGGAGCAGAAGTTCACCGAGGCGGTGCTCAAGGCCCACGTGGCCCGGCAGCGTGCAGTGGCCGAGCTCGGGCAGCGCGCCCTCGAGGGGGTGGATCCGTACTCGTTGCTGGACGAGGCGGTAAGGCTGGTAGCGGGGACCCTGGATGTCGAGTACAGCAAGGTGCTGGAGTGCCTTCCCGGGGGGGAGGAGCTGCTTATGAGGGCAGGGGTGGGGTGGAAGCCGGGGCTTGTGGGCTCCTGCAAGGTCAGCGGCGGCTACGACTCCCAGGCCGGATACACACTGCTTTCAAGCGATCCCATAATAGTCGAGGACATCCGGACCGAAAGGCGTTTCAGCGGGCCTGAGTTATTGCACGAGCACGGCATTGTGAGCGGTGTCAGCGTGATCATTCACGGCCATGAACACCCCTTCGGCATACTGAGTGTACATACGGGAAGGCGACGCTCATTCACCGCCGAAGACGTCAACTTTCTACAGTCCATCGCAAACGTGCTCGCGCAGGCGATAGAGCGAAAGCGCGCCGAGGAGGCTCTCACCGCGGAGAGGGAGCACCTTGCCGTAACGCTGCGCAGTATTGGCGACGGTGTGATAACCACGGATATCCACGGCAGGGTCGTCCTGATCAACAAGGCCGCTGAGGAGCTTACGGGATGGACTCAGGAGGAGTCAAAGGGCCGCCCGATCACCGAGGTCTTCCGCATAATCGATGAAAAGAGCCGCAAGCCCTGCGAAGGTCCGGTTGAGAAGGTCCTTAAGACATCGGCCATGGTCGAGACGGCCGATTCCATGATTCTCGTGTCGCGGGACTCGACCGAGCGGATCATATCAGACAGCGCTGCATCCATCCGCAACAAGGACGGCGATGTGGTCGGAGCGGTTCTCGTCTTCCGCGATATCACCGAGAAGAGAAAGATAGAGGAGGAGATGCTGAACGCCACGAAGCTCGAGAGCCTCGGGGTACTTGCCGGGGGCATTGCGCACGACTTCAACAACATACTTACGGCCATCCTGGGCAACATAACCATCGCAAGGACCGCATCGGAATCCAGGGAGGATATAATAAAGAGGCTCGGCGAGATGGAGAAGGTGACGCTCAGGGCCAAGGCCCTCACGCAGCAGCTCCTGACCTTTTCCAAGGGCGGAGCACCCATCATGAAGAAGTCCTCCATAGCCGAGCTCCTCAAGGATTCGGCGAGCTTTCTTCTGAGCGGCGCCAAGGTAAGCTGCAGGTTCTCCATCTCGGACGATCTTATGGCCGTTGACATAGACGAGGGGCAGATGAGCCAGGTCATAAACAACCTGATAATCAACGCCTGCCAGGCCATGCCAGAAGGCGGCACCATAGAGATACACGCCAGCAACGTCACCTTTGGAAAAGAAAGCGCCCTGCCGTTGAAGGAGGGCAGGTACGTGGAGATAGCTATAGTCGACCACGGCGCCGGCATTCCCAGGAAGTACCTTCCCAGGATATTCGACCCCTACTTCACCACAAAGGAAGGGGGAAGCGGGCTCGGGCTGGCGGCCTCATACTCCATAATAAAGAACCACCATGGCCACATAACCGTGGAATCCACGCCCGGGGCCGGAACGACATTCTACATCTACCTGCCGGCATCGGAGAAGGAGGCGGACTCCGGTGAAGACGCCTATGAGCTGCCGTCGACCGGCACCGGAAGGGTGCTGGTCATGGACGATGACCATATGATAAGGACCCTTGCCGGCGAAATACTGAGCCTGAGCGGCTACGAGGTCGACTTCGCGGCCGAGGGCACCGAGGCCATAAGGCTTTACAAGCGCGCAAAGGAGTCCGGCAAGCCGTTTGACGCCGTGATAATGGACCTGACGATACCGGGCGGTATGGGTGGCAAGGAGACCATAAGGGAGCTCTACAAGATAGACCCCGATGTCAGGGCCATAGTCTCGAGCGGCTACTCGGTCGATCCGATAATGGCCGACTTCAGGGAGTACGGATTCAGCGGGGTCATAGTCAAGCCCTACAGGAAGGCCGACCTTCTCAAAACGCTCAAAAAGGTGATCTCCGGCGTGAATACGTGAACTACGGCGTTCGCCCTCTCCTGCAAATGGTCCTCAACCTGCCTTCTTTCCGCCTCAGTGCCCGGAGCGAGCGGCCATCCGGTCCCATGCATAACAAGGTTGACTTTCCGGCCGGTTTCATGTAACTTATTCTCCGCTTATAAACAACAAACAACAAAAACCGGGGAGGAAGAATCGTGGCTAAAAACGTGGCACAGAAGATACTGGAAGAGCATATAGTCTCTGGCGAGCCCGTGCAGGGCCGGGAGGTGGCCCTTAAGATCGACCAGACGATCACGCAGGACGCTACAGGGACCATGGCATATCTTCAGTTCGAGGCCATGGGCGTGGACAGGGTGAAGACCGAGCTCTCCGTGAGCTACGTGGACCACAACACGCTTCAGTACGGCGGATTCGAGAACGCCGATGATCACAGGTTCCTGCAGACGGTCGCCGCCAAGTACGGCATTTACTTCTCGAGGCCGGGAAACGGCATATGCCACCAGGTGCACCTCGAGAGGTTCGGTAAGCCCGGCAAGACGCTTCTCGGCTCAGACAGCCACACCCCGACCGCAGGGGGGCTGGGCATGCTCGCAATGGGCGCCGGCGGCCTCGATGTCGCCGTTGCAATGGGAGGAGGCCCTTTCAGCATCATCTACCCAAAGATCGTGCTCGTGAACCTGAAAGGAAAGCTTCAGCCCTGGGTGTCGGCGAAGGATATCATCCTGGAGCTCCTGAGAAGGCTCAGCGTAAAGGGCGGCGTGGGCAAGATCTTCGAGTACGGCGGCGAGGGCATAAAGAACCTCACCGTGCCCGACCGTGCAACCATAACCAACATGGGCGCAGAGCTCGGCGCGACGACCTCGCTTTTCCCGAGCGACGAGGTGACGCGCGAGTTCCTCAAGGCACAGGGAAGGGAGGACGACTGGGTCGAGATCACGGCCGACACGGGGGCCGAGTACGACGAGGTCATAGAGATAAACCTAGACGAACTCGAACCCCTCATCGCGCAGCCACACAGTCCGGACAATGTCTGCAAGGTTACGGATATCGCCGGCCTCAAGGTAGACCAGGTCTGCATCGGCAGTTGCACGAACTCATCCTACAGGGACCTCATGGTGGTGGCCGAGACCTTGAAAAAGGGCGGACACAAGGTCCATTCCGAGGTGAGCATGACCGTATCACCTGGCTCGAGGCAGGTCCTTGACATGATCGCGCACTCCAACGGGCTTGTGGGCCTTATAGAGGCCGGTGCAAGGATTCTTGAGAATACATGCGGTCCATGCATAGGAAACGGACAGTCCCCGCCCTCGGGAGGGGTGTCTCTGAGGACCTTCAACCGTAACTTCGAGGGGCGCAGCGGCACGAAGGACGCTGGCGTGTACCTGTGCAGCCCGGAGGTGGCCGTGGCCGCCGCCATATACGGCAAGGTGACCGATCCGAGGGATCTCGGCGAGTACCCCTCTGTGAAGTTACCTGAAAGGTTCATCATCGACGACTCCATGATCATTCCGCCCGCAGAGGACCCCTCGACGGTGGAGATCAAGAGGGGGCCGAACATCCAGCCGCTTCCCATAAAGGAGCCGCTGCCAGACGAGATAAGGGGCAGGGTCCTCATAAAGCTGGGCGACAACATAACCACGGATCACATAACCCCGGCGGGTACGTGGCTCAAGTACAGGAGCAACGTGCCGAAGTACGCTGAGTCGGTCTTCTCGGCGATCGATCCCAAGTTCCACGAAAAGGCCAAGCAACTTCACGGCGGCTTCGTAGTCGGCGGTGAAAACTACGGCCAGGGTTCCTCGCGCGAGCACGCGGCCCTCTGCCCCATGTACCTGGGCATAAAGGCGGTCATCGCCAAGAGCTTCGCAAGGATACACAAGGACAACCTCATAAACTTCGGCATACTTCCGCTCACCTTCGAGGACCCTGTTGATTACAATACCATCGACGAGGGTGACGACCTCGAGCTTTCGGGCCTCAAGGAAGGGCTGTCGTCAGGTGACACGCTTGTCTTGAAGAACCTGACGAAGGGCACCGAGATAAAGCTCAAGCACGGCTACTCACCGAGGCAGATAGAGATCATAAAGGCGGGAGGAAAGCTGAACTACACCAAGTCCAGCGGCGCGGTGGCCTGAGGCGGCCCTCAGCGCAGTATACCGCAGGTGAACTCCTTGAGCCTTGAACCGGGCTCCCCTTCCTTGAAGAAGGGGAGCTCTTTTTTTACCGGCACGCCGAACCTTTTGAGTTCCTCGGCGTTGTATGCCTGGCTCTCGTCGGTTCTCTCGTCCGGGCGGTTGAGCACCACGGCCCTGACATCCATGCCAGCGTCCCTTGCGTACCTGTAGGTTAGGAGCGTGTGGTTCAGGCAGCCCAGCCTCGTGGGTGCCACTATGATCAACGGAAGGTCCAGGAGGAGGACGAGGTCGGCCATCGTTATGCCCTCGCCGAGCGGCACGAGCAGCCCGCCAGCGCCTTCTACAATGGTCACGTCGTTTTCCCGTGAGATCATGTCATGGACGGCCTTTATCCTTTCCAGGTCGATCTCCACGCCCGCCTTCCTTGCGGCGATACCGGGTGCAAGCGGATCGGTGAAGCGGTAGGGGTTCACCATGTCCAGCGGGGCGTTGCTGCCGGCCGCCTTCTTGAGCATCAGCGCGTCGGCTGGCACGGGCTCGCCGTCCTCTTCCGGGCACCCCGTCTCGACCGGCTTCATGACCCCGACCTTCAGACCCTCGTCCCTGAGGGCCCTTGCAAGGCACGAAGCGATGAAGGTCTTTCCGACGCCGGTGTCCGTTGCGGTTATGAAGTAGCCTCTTTCCATACCCTCACTCCCCTGTAACCTCCTTTATGGATTCATGGACTATACGGACGAGCCTGGTAAGCTCCTTCTCTGTTATGGACAGGGGAGGCATGATGACGACCGTATCCATGAGCGGCCTTATGATGAGCCCCCTCCTTCTCGCCTCGGCGCAGACCCTCTCTCCCATCCTCAGTCCGGGTTCGTAGCTTTCCTTTGTGTCCCTGTCTCTTACGAGCTCTATCCCGGCCATAAGCCCCCTGTGGCGCACATCCCCCACGTGCCTGAGCTCACGGAACCCTGCGAGAAGCCTTCCGAAGAGGGCAACGAGGGGTTGTATCTTCTCCATGACGCGTTCCTTTTCGAACACCTCTATGTTGGCCAGCGCGGCCGCGCAGCCGAGCGGGTTACCCGTGTAGGTGTGGCCGTGGTAGAACGCATCCGGCCTCGAGCGGGTGCCCAGAAACGACCTGTATATCCTCTCCGTCGTCATGGTCACGGCAAGCGGCAGGTACCCGCCGGTTATGCCCTTTGCAAGGCATAAAAGGTCGGGCGAGACCCCCTCGGCCTCGCAGGCGAAGAGCGTGCCTGTCCTTCCAAACCCTGTAGCCACCTCGTCGGCTATGAGAAGCACGTTGTATTCTCTGGTAAGCCTCCTGACCCCCTTGAGGAACCCCGGAGGGGAGGTGATCATTCCGGCCGCCCCCTGCACGAGAGGCTCTATGATGCATGCCGCTATCTCCCGGTGGTGTTTGTCGAGCAGCCTTTCGAGCTCGTCGAGACACGCAAGCCCGCACCCCGGGTGTTGTTTCCCTACGGGGCAGCGGTAGCAGTAGGCGTACGGTGCGCGGAACGACTCGAAAAGAAGCGGCCTGTACCGTGCGACAAAGGAGTCTATCTCTCCCACGCTCATCGAACCCACGGTGTCTCCGTGGTATGCCCCTGTGAAGGACACGAACCTCCTTTTCCCGGTGTTCTTGTCCCTCGCCTGCCAGTGGTGGTAGGCCATCTTAAGGGCTATCTCAACGGCCGTGGAGCCGTTGTCAGAGTAGAATACCCTTGTCAGTCCCCTCGGGGCCATCTTTACGAGCCTTTCGGCGAGCTCTATGGACGGGACGTTACCGAGGCCCAACAGCGTCGAGTGGGCGACCTTTCCAAGCTGTGCCCTTACGGCGTCGTCGATCTCCTTTTTGCGGTGGCCGTGGATCGTGGTCCAGAGCGACGATATACCGTCGAGATATCGCTTACCGTCAGTATCGACGAGGTAAGAGCCCCTGCCCCGTTCTATTATGAGGGGCTCCGAGCCTTCCCAGTCCAGCATGCGCGTGAAGGGATGCCAGACGTGGAGTTTGTCGAGTTTCCTGAGCCTTTCGGTGGAAGATCGTTTTTTCATACCGATTACCGATGATTACTGGTTGAAGTTGACGGGCACATCCTCCCTGTGTTCCGGATATGTTTGCTGGCGGTCGTTACGCATCTTCATGTAAGCTGCTTCCTGGCCCGCACGAGGACCACCTGGTACGTGGCCCTTATGCCTCCTTTTTCCCCTGCCGGAAACATCTCTTCATAGATTCCGGCCGCCGCCTTCAACAGCGCCCCGCGCAAAAGGGAGTCCGTCCCACCGGGGTTGGGGTTGGTCGCACCTATCTTCTTGAGCGTTCTTAGGAGTTCTGCGAGTCCCTTGTAGCACTTTTTCTTCTCTTCCACGGTCGATTCGATCTCCCCGAAGCCCGCCCGCTCGAGGATCGTCTTTATCTCTGCGGCATCGCGGAAGGAAAGAGGCTCCGGCAACCCGTTCCTGCCTGTCCTTCGTTCCGCCTCTTCGATGGAGAGCCTGAGCTCATGCATGGTGGCCGTGCCCAGCGTTGAGAAGCAGAAGAGCCCGCCCGGTCTGAGCACCCTCCACGCCTCGCGGAATGCGGCCTCGAGGTCCGTTATCCACTGGAAGGTAAGGCTTGACACCACTGTATCAAAGGCCGCGTCCATGAACGGAAGGCGTGTACAGTCCGCGCCTATGAGGGCGGGGGAGCGGCCGTTGAGCTTCTCCTTCGCCACCTTGAGCATGGAGACGGCTATGTCGCAGCCGTAGACCTTTGAGCCCGGATGTAGCCTTTCAATGAACTCGACCGCGGCTCCGGTGCCGCACCCCACATCGAGCACCGCTCCGGGCTCCCCGCGGAGCAGCCCGGCTACGGAAGTGGCGACCTCCCTTTGCAGCCCGGCTGCGGAGTCGTAGGTGCGCGCTGCCCTTGAAAAGGACCGTTTTACGAGTTTTCTGTCGAGAATCTGCCTCATCACGTCTTCGTGAACTCCTTGACAACGCGGCCGAACCTTTCTGGCTCCGTAACGAACGGCGCGTGGCCGGCCTCCGTGAACTCCATGAGTTCGGCACCCTTTATGTTCTCGGCGAGGTAATGCGCTGCACCCACCGGACATACCCCGTCGCGGCCTCCGTGTATGATGAGTGTGGGTACGTCTATCGAAGAGAGCCCGTCCCTCAGGTCCATGTCCATGAGCGTCTTGAGGGCGGTCGTTACCCCGTCGAAGCGGAAGCCCGGCGGCGTTTCATCGTAGAGAGTGAGAAACTCCCTCGCCCGTCCGCTCTCGAGCTCGTCCCCCGTGAAGTTGAGCCTGTAGAACCTCCTGAGCGTGCCCGCCGGGTCCCTTTTCATGTCGAGTATCATCCTTCTGACAAGAGCCCTTTTCTGCCCCCATGGAAAACCCTCACGCGCCACAAAGGACGGCGTGGCCCCGACGAGCACGAGGGCCCTGAACCTCACCGTACCCTCCATCGCCACGGCCATGAGGAGCTGGGCGCCGAGCGACCATCCGATGCCTATGGGTTCGGCCCTGCCTGCGAGGCGGACGGATAGGAGCGAGAGCGCAGGGGCGAGGGTCGGCTCGTCCCACGTTTCCTTCGCCCCGTGGCCCGGCAGGTCCATCGCAAGGGATGAATCGTCCAGCAATCCACGCCACACCCTCTTGTCCGTGCCCCAG